>JASHVV010000399.1 GCA_030044385.1 Gammaproteobacteria bacterium | reverse complement strand
GTCGGCGTACCGGGTGCGCAGCCCCTGAAGCTTCTTTGCCAGCTCCGCGAACACTTCCCGATAGCGGTCCCGCACCTCGTAGTCCGGGTGTCCGAACAGGTCGTCCATCTCGTCCGGATCCTTTTCCAGGTCGAAGAGCTCCCATTCGTTGATGAGGTAGTAGTAAATCAGCTTGTGCCGCTGCGTGCGTATGCCGTAGTGCGGAAACACGAAATGCGGCGGCCCGAACTCGTAGTAGTGATAGTAGAGGTCGCGATGCCAGTCCGCCGGCGCCTTGCCATCGAGCAGCGGCAGGATGCTTTTCCCCTGCATGTCCGCCGGGATGTCCAGGCCGGCCATCGCGAGCGTCGTCGGCGCGTTGTCGATGTTGAAAGTCCAGTCGCCCTTGACCGAGCCGGGCGCGACGCGGCCGGGCCAGCGCACCATCAGGGGAACACGGATGGACTGCTCGTACATCATGCGCTTGTCGAACCAGCCGTGATCACCCATGAAGAAGCCGTGATCGGAGCTGAGGATGACGATCGTCCTGTCGGCCAGGCCGGTCCGGTCGAGATGGTCGAGAAGCCGCCCCACGTTGTCGTCCAGCGCCTTCAGGTTGCCCATGAAGTGGCGCATGAACTGCTGATAGTTCCACTGCTGCCGCTGTCGCCGGGTGAGCGCGTGGGACGGGTCGAAATCGGGCATGTCGGCCACGCACATGTGCGCCTCGCGTGCGGCGGATGCGCGGTGGCTGTAATCGTCCCAGAACGTTCCCGGCTCGGGGAAGCGGTGATCGTCGAAGATATGCGCGTACCTGTGCGGCGGATCGAAGGGACGGTGAACGGCGAACGGCTGGTACGACATCAGGAACGGCTTGCCGGTCTTCGCCATGCGGTCGATGGCCGCAAGGGTGTAGTCGGTGAGGAGGTCGGTCTGGTAGCCCGCAAGGGTCGCATCACGGACGCTGCCGTCGCCCGGATCGGCGGTGTTTTCCATGTAGCCGCCGGCTGCGTAATAGGGGCCGCCGGCGCCTGCCTTGTAGAGGAAGCGCTCGAACCCCGCCTGCCCCGGCGTACCGGTGACATGCCACTTGCCTGCGTGCGTGGTCTGATAGCCGGCGCGCTGCATGATCCTGGGAAAGGTCTCCTGCGTCACGTCGAAACGCGACACGGGCTGGCCGGTCGCGCCGCCGCCGGGATCGTTGGCGATCATGCCGTTGAGGTGATCATACTTGCCGGTCAACAGCGTCGCCCGGCTCGGCGCGCACAGCGCGTTGGTGCAGAAGGCGTTCCTGAAACGCATGCCTTCGCGGGCGATACGGTCGATGTTGGGCGTGTCCATCAGCTTGCTGCCGTAACAGCTCAGCACGCTGATGGGCACGCCCTCGAGGTTGAGCCACAGGATGTGCGGATGCTCGCCGGGGCCGCCCGCGGTCGACGCGGCGGTCTTCCCGGTAGCCGGTGCAGCCAGAAGATTGGGCGCGGCCAGCGCCAGCCCGGCCGCAGTGCCGAGTTTTTGCAGGGCTTCGCGCCGCGATGGAGAGTCGATGCTGTCGGGCGGGTCTTCGGCCATATGCAACCCCTTTTCCGAGAATCGCAGACGACGGCGGGGATATCAATACCCGTCACCGGTCGCCGTCCTGCAGGCAGCGCTCGAAGCGTCCGTTCACCCGCCGCGCATACCATGCCGTCGTCAGCGGGCGCACGATCTTGGGTCCTCCGAGCCGAATCTGCGGCAGCACCGCGCGAGGGAGCCGCTGGCGGCTCCTGCGATCCGCCAGCGTGAACACCCGGCGATAAAGCGCCGTCCGCCCGAAGCTCTCCGCAGTACCCTGCTCGAGCGACTGATGAATCCGGGAGTCGCTGAGGCGCAGCCGCTCCGCCATCGCGAAGAGCAGGCGCTCCGTACTGCCGGCTCCCTTGGCATGCGGGTCAGTCGCGAGGAGCGCTCCGTCGGCCGTCAACGGTCTGCCGGCGGCCACGCTCGCGGCCCGCTGGAAGGCGGCGTTGCGGCTCGCATACTGCCCTGCGTTGTAGTCGGCAAAGCGATAAAGGAAACTGTCATAGGGCGCCTGGTAATCGAGTAGATGCGCGATGCCGAAGTAGAGGCTGCCGCGCCGCGTGAAGAGCTCGTCGCCCAGGTCACGCCGCGGATCGTGGGCGGGATAAGGCTCGATCGCTTCGAACCGGTCGGCGAACGCGACGTTGACCTGCATCGGGCCGCGGGTGCGGATGGGATTGCGGCTTGCGAGCAGCCTGTGTCCGAGGGGTACCCGGCTGATGAAATCCTCGTAGACATCGCTCAACTGTTTCTCCGTGCGCGCGGCCCTGATGCGGGCACGATAAGTTCGCCCGTCGGAGGATTTCAGCTCGAGCGCCGCATGCACGAGGACGAGCGGCAGCCCGGCGTGCGCGGCGCGCTGGTCGATCGTCCGCAGGGCGATTCGGCCGAGATCGGGAATGTCCGGGTCGACCTGGAATCCTGACTCCTGCTCGATCACCGCCGCTACCGCACAGACGCTCGCGCGCGTGGCCGGCAGACCCAGCTTCTGGAACCCGTAGGCGATATCGGCCGTCCAGCCGGCCCGATCGCGGATCCCGGCCGGCAGAGCGCCGTTGATGACGGCCTGGACCCGCACCGGATTGGGCGCGTAACGAGGGCCCGGCCCCGCGCAGCTCGCGAGCAGCAGGACCGACGGCAGGGAAAGCCTGCGCCATACGATCCGGTAGGTCCGCCCGCTCAATACCGATTACGGAACATGCCCACCGTTCTCCGGCGATACAAACGATCTCGTCGATACCTGATCCCGTAAATCGCCGACTGCGGCAGCCTGCCCCTGCAACTGCTCCGCCATGTGCGCCGCGTCCAGGCATCGGGCCTTGGGAATGTACGAGAAGCTCTGTACCTGCTCGGTACAGAAGTATGTCTCTCCGTCCTGAATCTCCGGTGAGTAGCCAGCCCTCCTGGCACTCACCAGCAACGTTTGCGAGACACCGTAGCGCGCAGCCTCTGCAGATAGGTTCTGGCTGTCGTGGACCGGCTGCTGGGCGCAACCCGTCGCCGCGAACATCAATGTCATCACGAGGGGGCAATGTAACTTGATCACGGTAGAGTTTGCTCCAAGCGAAGGCCTTCGGATCGACCCATCATGCCACATGACCTAGGATGTCGTCACGGACGGGACGTCATGCGTCCGGTATGACGTCTGGAAGTGGGCACCCAACAGGAATTTGAGATGTATTCGTTGCGCGAAAATGCGCGTAGCATCTGCAGGGAGACGGGAAATGGCGGCGGCGGCAATGGCGGATACGACGGAAATTCGGCTGACTCGGCTCGAATCGGATGTAGCGCACATCCGCTCGGACGTGGCGGACCTCAAGAGCGACATGCGCGAGGCGCGCCAGGAGATGCGCGCAGGATTCGCCGCGATGCGCAGCGAGTTCGGTGAGTTTCGCAGCGAGTTTCGCCAGGAGCTCGGTGAGTTTCGCAGGGAGCTCGGCGAGTTGCACAAAGAGGTCGCGGCGAACAGTAAAGCCATTGTCCGCGGAGATCTCATGACGCGGATCTGGATGCTGCTCCTCTGCGCGGCAATGCTGGGGGTCATGGCCCGCGGACTGCATTGGATCTAGTCTGACAATGCCCCTCGCGGCGGGTCCCTACTCCTCTTCCGCCCGCGGCCGGTAGGCCTGCACCAGCTCCTGCTGGCGGCGGGAGGGGACGGGGTCGTAGTGGCTGAGCTCCATGGAGTAGGTGCCCTGGCCGCCGGTCAACGCCTTGAGGCGTGTCTGGTAGTCGGAAATCTCCGCGAGGGGGACCA
>JASHVV010000051.1 GCA_030044385.1 Gammaproteobacteria bacterium | reverse complement strand
CTCGTGTGCGGGCGTCCGTCGAAGGAATTCGGTGCCGCGCGCTCGTTCCTCTACTCCAGCCCGGGCTCGGCCGAGCGCCTGCTCGAGCGGCTGGCGGATGCGATGGCCGCCTACCTGCGCGCCCAGGCCGCCGCCGGCGCGCAGGCGCTGATGCTGTTCGAATCCTGGGCGGGACTGCTGGCGCCGCCCGAGTTCGAGCGGTTCGCGCTGCGCGCGGTGCGGCGCACCGTGGCCGCGCTCGAGGGCATCGGCGTGCCGCTGATCTATTACGTGAATCAGGGCTCGGCGCTCATGGAGTGCGTGGCCGGCCTCGAGGTCGATGTGATCGGGGTCGACTGGCGCTCGCCGCTCGGCGCCGTGCGGCGCAGGTTGGGGCCGGGCAAGGCCGTGCAGGGCAACCTCGACCCGGCGGCGCTCTTCGCTGCGCCGGAGGATCTGCGCCGGCACGCCGGACGCGTGCTCGATGAAGCCGGCGGCTCGCCGGGACACATTTTCAACCTGGGGCATGGCATCTGGCCGGAGACCGATCCGGACGCGGTGGCGAGGCTCATCGACTACGTTCACGAGCGTTCCTCGCGGCAGGCTGCCGCGGGAGCGGGCGCGGCATGACCCTGGAGCCGTTCGACCGCGGCGGTCTCGCGCCGACGGCGGCCGCCTGGTTCAGCGGGCTGCAGGCGCGGATCTGCAGCGCCTTCGAGGCCTTCGAGCCCCGGCATCGCTTCGAGGCCCGGAGCTGGCGCCGGCCCGAGGGGCACCGCCTGCAGGGCGGCGGCGAGTCCCGGCTGATGCGCGGCGCCGTTTTCGAGAAGGTCGGCGTCAACGTCAGCCACGTATGGGGCGTCTTCAGCGAGCAGGCGCGGAGCCAGGTCGCCGGCGCCGCGGAGTCGGAGGGGCGATTCGTAGCCTGCGGCATCTCGCTGGTGGCGCATATGTGCAACCCCTACGTCCCGGCCGTGCACATGAACCTGCGGTATCTGAGTACGAGCTCCGCGTGGTTCGGCGGCGGGTCGGACCTGACGCCGACCTTTCCCTTCGACGAGGACACAGCGGAGTTTCACGCCGCATTGCGCGCGGCATGCGACACGTACCGGCCTGACGCATATCGAGAGTTCAAGGAGTGGTGCGACCGATACTTCTACCTGCCGCATCGCCGCGAGCCCCGCGGGGTCGGAGGCATATTCTTCGACGATCTCGCAGGCGGCAACGCCGAAGCGGACTTTGCATTCGTGCGTCGGGTGGGCGAAGCTTTCCTCGACGTCTACCCAAGGATCGTCGCGCGCCGCAAGGACACGCCTTTCGACGACGCTGCCCGAGAGCGTTTGCTCGTGAAGCGCGGTCGATACGTCGAGTTCAACCTCGTCTATGATCGCGGGACGAAATTCGGCTTTCAAACCGACGCGGACCCTGAGGCTTACCTCATGAGCCTGCCGCCAATCGTAAGATGGTGAGACGAACGTTGAGGAGGACTCTTCTGCCGCTCTTCTGCGCGGCGCTGGGGTTTGCGGCCGCCTCGTGCAGCCAGCCGGACGAGCCGCTGGCGCCGACGGCCGACGCTCCCGCCTCGGCCCCTGCGCCATCGCATGACGCCGCGGTGGCGGCCATGGCGACGTCGCCCGAGGCGTCGTCGCAGTCCGCGGACACGAACCCTAGCCCGGATGCGCCTACCGGCACGGCGGTCGAGCGTCGCGCCTCGACATTGATCGGCCTGCCGGTGGTCGCGGCGGATGGGACCTCGCTGGGCGAGGTGAAGGACATCATCTTCGATCCTCGGGGCCGGGCCACGCACCTGGTGATCACTTACACGACCGATGCGCAGGCCGCTCCCGAGGACATCCCCGGGGGAGGGCAGGCCGCGCCCGGCGCCGGCGGCAAACTCACCGCGATGCCATGGGATGCCGCCATGGCCAGCATCAGGAACGGACAGTTGGTGTTGGATGGCGCCACGCTGCAGGGCGCGCCCAGCTTCACGCCCGACGCGTGGCCGAACCTGGACGACCCGAGCTGGAGCGCCACCACCGATGCCTACTGGCGCAAGGCGGTGCGGGCCGCGATCGAGGCGAACCCCGGCGCGCCGGTCGACTCGACGGCGAGGCGGCGTGGGCGCCCGCCGCGCGACGGCGGCTGAGTCGCCGGTCCCATGACGTGACCGCCCGAGCCCGAGCCGACACCCGCGGCTTCGCCGCCTCACTGGTCGACTGGCACGCGCGTCATGGCCGGCACGACCTCCCCTGGCAGCGCCACCGCACCGCCTACCGCGTGTGGGTATCGGAGATCATGCTGCAGCAGACGCAGGTCGCGACCGTCATTCCCTACTACGAGAGGTTCATGCAGCGCTTCCCGGATGTCGGCACGCTCGCTGCGGCGCCACTGGATGACGTGCTGCATCTCTGGTCGGGGCTGGGTTACTACGCCCGGGCCCGCAACCTCCATCGCGCCGCGATCCGCATCGCCGGGCAGCACGGCGGGCGATTTCCGGGCAGCTTCGAGGCCGTGGCGGACCTGCCGGGAATCGGCCGCTCCACCGCGGGAGCCGTCCTGGCGCTGAGCCGCGGCGAGCGCTTTCCCATCCTCGACGGGAACGTGCGCCGGGTGTTGTCACGCCACTTCGGCGTCGAGGGCAGCGCAACCGATCGGGCCATCCTCGAGCAGCTCTGGGCTCTGTCCGACGAATGCACGCCTGCGGATCACGTCGATGTCTACACACAGGCCGTGATGGATCTGGGCGCTACCGTCTGCGTACGGCGGAATCCCTCGTGCGCGAGCTGCCCCGTTCGGGAGACCTGCGTCGCACACCTGAGCGGACGCCAGCACGAGTTGCCCTCGCCCAGGGCGGCGCGGACACGGCGCCAGCGACAGGTGTTCATGCTGGCTGCGGTGCGTGAGGATGGCGACATCCTCCTCGAGCGCCGGCCGGAAAAAGGGGTCTGGGGCGGCCTCTGGTGCCTGCCGGAGTTCGCGAGCGCGGCGGCGGCAGGGTACTATGTGCGCCGGATGCTCCAAGGCGCGCCCGCCCGGCCGGTGCCGCTGGAGACGGTCGAGCACGCGTTCACGCATTTCGACCTGATCATCACGCCGCTCCTGGCCCATTGTTCCGGCAGCGCAGAGGTGCCCGATCCGGCGCAGACCCGGTGGTACCGCGCGCGCGAGCCGGCGCGACTCGGCCTGCCGGCCCCGATCCGGCTGCTGCTCGATCGGCTGGCGGGCACGGCGGCGGTGCAGCCGCAACTCTTCGATTGATGGAGGCCCGACGTGGCGAGAACGGTGCAGTGTGTGTTGCTCAAGCGCGAGGCGCCCGGCTTCGACCGGCCGCCCTATCCCGGTGACCTCGGCCGGCGGATCTACGACAGCGTCTCGCGGGAGGCCTGGGCGCGCTGGCTGCAGCATCAGACCATGCTGATCAACGAGTATCGCCTGACGCCCATCGAGCCCAAGGCGCGCAAGTTCCTCGAGGCGGAGATGGAGAAGTTCCTCTTCGGCGGCGGCTCGAGCAAGCCCGAGGGCTACCAGGCGCCCGCGGGCCAGGATTGAATCCCAACATGCCCGCGACGACCTCCCCTGTCCTGCATCCCCGCGTGCGCGAAGTCACCGAGCGCATCCGCACGCGCAGCCGCGATCCCCGCGCCGCGTACCTGGAGCGCATGGCAGGCCAGGCCGGCGGCGAGCCGGCGCGCCGGCGGCTCTCCTGCACCAACCTCGCGCACGGGTTCGCAGCCTCCACGGCCCCCGACAAGCAGGCGTTGCGGGAGCTGCGCTGGCCGAACCTCGGCATCGTCACCGCCTACAACGACATGCTGTCGGCGCACCAGCCCTTCGAGCGCTTTCCCGGCCTGATCCGCGCCGCCGCGCGCGATGCCGGCGCCACGGCGCAGGTCGCCGGCGGCGTGCCCGCCATGTGCGACGGCATCACCCAGGGCCAGCCCGGCATGGAGCTGTCGCTCTTCAGCCGCGACGTCATCGCGATGTCGACGGGCGTCGCCCTGTCGCATGGCATGTTCGACGCGGCGCTCTGCCTCGGCGTGTGCGACAAGATCGTGCCGGGGCTGCTCATCGGCGCGCTCGCTTTCGGCCAGCTTCCGGCCGTGTTCGTGCCCGCGGGCCCGATGCCCTCGGGGCTGCCCAACAAGGACAAGGCCCGCATCCGCCAGCTCTTTGCCGAGGGCAAGGTGGGGCGCGAGGCGCTGCTGGAATCGGAGGCCGGCAGCTACCACTCCGCCGGCACCTGCACCTTTTACGGCACGGCCAACAGCAATCAGATGCTGATGGAAGTGATGGGACTGCATCTTCCCGGCAGCGCCTTCGTGCCGCCGAACACGCCGCTGCGCGATGCGCTGACGGCCGCCGCCACCCGCCGCGCGGCGCAGATCACCGCCCTCGGGCCCGAGTATCTGCCGCTTTCGAAGGTGCTCGACGAGCGCAGCATCGTCAATGCCGTCGTCGGCCTCCTGGCGACCGGCGGCTCGACCAACCACACTCTGCACCTCGTGGCGATCGCGCGCGCGGCCGGCATCCTCATCGACTGGGACGACTTCAGCGACCTCTCGGAGGTCATCCCCCTGCTCGCGCGGATCTATCCGAACGGCGGCGCCGACGTCAACCATTTCCACGCCGCCGGCGGCATGGGGTTCCTCATCGGCCAGCTGCTCGAGGCCGGCCTGCTGCACGGGGACGCGCACACCGTCTCCGGCCCGGGCCTGCGCGCCGCGGCGCGCGAGCCCTGGCTGTCCCCGGACGGGATCGCCTGGCGCGATGCCCCCGCCGCCAGCGCCGACACGGCGGTGCTGCGTCCCGCCGACGATCCCTTCAGCGCCGACGGCGGCCTGAAGCTCCTGCGGGGCAATCTCGGCCGCTCCGTCATCAAGGTGTCGGCCGTCAGTTCCCAACACCGGATCATCGAGGCGCCGGCCCGGGTCTTCGACAGCCAGGAGGCGGTGTTGGAAAGCTTCCGGCGCGGCGAGCTCACGCGGGACGTCGTGGTCGTCGTGCGCTTCCAGGGCCCGAGAGCCAACGGGATGCCGGAGCTGCACGGCCTGACGCCCGCCATGGTGTCGCTGCAGAGCAAGGGACACCGGGTGGCGCTGGTCACGGACGGCAGGATGTCAGGCGCCTCGGGCGCCGTGCCGGCCGCGATTCACCTGACGCCGGAAGTTGCAAGCGGCGGCCCGCTGGGCAAGGTGCGCGACGGCGACCTCATCCGGCTCGACAGTGTACGGGGCACGCTGGAGGCGCTGGTTCCGGAGGAGCTCTGGAGCCGACGGCCGCTCGCCGCCCTGGACCTGACCGCCAGCGCGTTCGGCGCGGGCCGCGAGCTCTTCCTCGCCTTCCGCGCCAACGCCGCCCCGGCCGAGGAAGGCGGCGGCATTTGTTGAGGCGGCGGCTTAGGGCGGGGCCGCTTTCAACTGCTCGAAGCGCTCGATGTCGGCCTGGAATTCCGTCCTGACCTGCGTCTCCTGCTGGGCCCGCGCCTCGATCGCCTGATTCTGCAGGTGGACCTCGCTCGCGGTCTGCACCAGCTCCTGTGTGAGCTCATCGGGCATGGGCGGCGCGTTGGGCCGTGAGCTGTAGGGCTTGAACGACTGGGCGCGGCTCTCGAGCGTGCCGAGGCGCGATTGCAGGCTCTCCACGTATTGCTGCGCCGCGGTCTGCTGCGCCTGCAGCTGCGACAGCCGCTCGTCGCGCAGCGACTGGATGTCCTTCACCGAGGAAAAAGTGCTGAGCAGGAAATAATCCCGCTGCTTCTGCGCCATGAGCCGCGCCCGCTCGCGCGCCTGCGCGGCGAGCTGCGCGGGAGTCTTCTCCGCGTCGACGTGCCCGACCACCACGCCCTGGCTGTTCAGCATCTCCCGCTGGTCGCGCGCGTACTGCGGCGGAACGGTGTCGCCGTAGTGAACGACGCCGTGCTCGTCCATCCAGCGGTAGACGACACCCCCCTTGTCGTTGCTGTTCTGCGCCGACGCTGCGCCCGCCACGCAAGCGAGCGTGAAGAGCAGAGCCAGGGCCGGAGGCGGAAGGCGCATATGAGCGGATATTCTGACCTACCGCGGCGCGGAGGCAAGTCTCATGCGACCCCGTAGCGCTCCCGATAGGCCCGCAACTGTGTGAGCTGGTCGTCAGAAATCGCGGCCCGCCCGCCGGCCGGGCGCGACAGTGCCTCGATGAGGTCGCAGAGTGTGACGACGCTCACGCAGGGGATGCCGTGCTCGCTCTGGATCTCCTGGGTGGCGCTCAGCGCCCCCTGGCCCCGCTCCTGGCGGTCGAGCGCGAAGATGACGCCCGCGGGCTGCGCGCCCTGCTGCCGGATCAGAGCGAGCGATTCCCGCACGGCGGTCCCGGCCGTGACCACATCGTCGATGACCAG
>JASHVV010000398.1 GCA_030044385.1 Gammaproteobacteria bacterium | reverse complement strand
CTCGAGATCTTCTCCGTCAGGATGGAGCGGCGCATCAGCAGGACCGTGACCAGGTGGGAAACCACGCAGGCGGTCACGAGCGGCAGCAGCACGTGGGTGTTGCCTGTGACCTCGACCGCGAAGAAGGTCGCGGTGAGCGGCGAGCGCATGGTGCCTCCGAGCATGGCGGCCATGGCGAGCATGGCCCAGAAGCCGGGACTGGCCGCGGGCAGCGCCGGCCCGAGAGCGGCTCCCAGTCCGCCGCCGATGATGAGCAGCGGGGCCAGCACACCCCCCGAGGTACCCGACCCGAGCGCGACGGCCCAGATGATGGCCTTGACGGCGAGCAGCAACAGCCCGCCCGCCGGCGTCGTATCGCCGTGCAGCATCGCCGCGATGTTGTGATATCCGAGGCCGAGCGCGTCGGGATCGATCAGGCCGCCGATGCCGACGACGAGGCCGCCGATCGCGGGCCACCACATCCAGTGGATCGGCAGCTTGTTGAACAGGTCCTCGCACGCGTACACCATGCGGGTCAGCAGCGCCGACAGCAACCCCGCGCAGATGCCGATCAACAGCCAGCAGAGCACTCCCACCAGCGAGGCATTCATGCCGCCATGGAACGGAAAGAGCGGCTGCGGCAGGCCGATCCAGTTCCGCTCCACCTCGGCGGTGATGGCGGCCGCCGCCACCGGTATGAAGCTGCGCGGCGTCCACTCGAAGAGCAGCAGCTCGACCGCGAGCATCATCGAGGCGATCGGCGTCCCGAACACGGTCGTCATGCCGGCGGCGGCCCCGGCAACCAACAGGGTCTTGCGCTCGATGTCCGTGACCGGCAGCGCCTGCCCGATGAGCGAGCCGATGGCGCCCCCGGTCATGATGATCGGCCCCTCGGCGCCGAACGGACCGCCGGTGCCGATGCTGATCGCGGAGGAGAGGGGCTTGAGGATCGCGACCTTGACGTCGAGACGGCTGCGGCCGAGCAGAATCGCCTCGATCGCTTCCGGGATGCCGTGGCCGCGGATCTTGTCCGTGCCGTAACGGGCCATGAGCCCGACGATCAAGCCGCCGACGACCGGCACCGCTACGGCGGCCGCGCCGAGCGGTGAGGCTCCGAGGAGCAGGTGCTGGAGCGTCGGCCGGCCGAAGTAGGCGATGCCGGTGAAGAGCCGTATCAGGTCGAGCAGGATCCAGCCGGCAATGGTGCCCGCCGTGCCGACGACAACCGCCATCGCGGCAATCAGCAGCACTCGCGGCCGGGTGGTGAAATCGCCGAGGCGCTGAAACTCCTCCAGCGCCGCGCCCAGGATGCCGCCGTTTCTGCCGGGCATCGGGCGCTAACCGTCCCCTCGCCCGGCGTCGCCGCCCGAGCTTCTGCCGCCAGCGTCCGGGAGGCGAGCTCCTCGCGCCGGTAATGTTGCCAACATGCCGCCGGTCATGGGATTCGTGACCTGCCTGCAAGCCTGAAGACGGGCTCCACTCCAATATATCGCAATACGAGCCAATCGGAGCGGCCGGGCGCGCGACCAACCGGACGGCGGCTCGGACCGCCGATTTTCTGCTGTCGTAAGTTGCTGTTTAGATTAGGATAATGTCCCGACCGATCACCCGCAGGAGCCCCTCATGCCACGTGTCCCTCATCCCCGGTTGGCCGCGACGCTCGCTCTCGTGCTCGGCCTGCTCGCGGCTGCCGGCGCGCGCTCGGCCCCGCTGAGGGCCCTCCGGCACGCCGATTTCGATCACTACACGTTCGCTCTGACGTGGCAGCCGGGATTCTGCGGCACCGGCGGCGGCTGCCGGCGCGATCAGCCGCGCGATGTCCTCATCGGGCTGCACGGGCTGTGGGCATCGCGACCCCGATCGCTGATCCGGCGCGGCATCAGCGCGCCCCAATGGTGGCAGCACGGTTGTGACTACTACCGGCACAGCAGTCGCGCACCGAAGCTTTCCCCGGCGATGCTGCAGCGCCTGCGCCACATCATGCCCCATCTGCAGGACAGCCTGTTGCGGCATGAGTACGACAAGCACGTGCAGTGCTTCGGCTTCGATGCGCCGACTTTCTTCGGTACCGAGCTGCGCCTGCGCCGCCGGGTGGTCGACAGTGCCTTCGGCCGCTACCTGATCGGGACGGCCCGAGGCCACGCGGTCCGCCACGCGGACGTGACCGAGCAGTTCATGCGCGCCTTCACCACGGACCAGTCTGCTGCGCTGCAGCTACGCTGCGAGCGCACCAACGGCGGCCAGGTGGTTCTGACTCAGCTGTGGATCACACTCCATACGGACGCGCTGTCGCGCTTCCCGCGCGATGGGGCCCTGATGAACGCTCCGATCGCGCAGGACAACTGTCCCGGCCGCTTCCGGGTGCCCGGCTGGTGATCGCCCCTCAGGCGATCTTTCTCGACTGAACGCGCTGCGCCGCGATGCGCAGCCCCAGGTAGTACACGACGGTCACGATCAGCGCCGAGCATACCTGCCAGGGGATGAGGCGCGTCACGAGTCCCGGCAGCCATTGCGCGGATTGCCCGACAACCACGCCGCAGATCAGCATCGCGATAGCCCAGGGCGCGGGCCAGGCAAACCACTCGCTGCAACGGGTCGCCTTGCGGTAGAACAGCGAGACCGGCTCGGCGTAGTAACGGCCATGGAACCAGTCCACGACCAGGATGAAACTGAAGGGGAACAGCAGCGACCCCAGCAGCGACAGAAATCCCTGGATGAAGTCGAGAATGCCGAGAATCGCCAGCACGGTGGAGAAGATGCCGAGAGCGATCACCAGCGACGGCTGCAGCAAGCGGTGGGATTTCTCGCCCGCCACGTTGATGACGGCCAGGAAGCTGGTGACGGCGGGATAGAGGTTCATCGCGTTGCAATGCGCAATCGCAAGGATCACGCCGATGGCAGAAATCTCGCCCCACACGGGCAGGCTCTTGCCGAGCATGGCGATGTTCCAGTCGCCGGTCATCTGCAGGGTGATGAGGCCCAGCGCCCCCATCAGCAGAACCGCCGCCATGACGCCGACGCTCGGATTCAACAGATAGAGGGCGCGGTCGCGGGATCTCTCACCCCGATGCGGCGGCGGGCAGAAGCGCGTCACCGTCGGGAAGATATACGCCCACGCCAGGAGGCTGAAGCTCAGGATGAGGTCGATGTCCTTTCCCCAGGCGACCGGGCCTTTCTGCACCGGCAGCGCGAACGGATAGCGGGTGAAGAGGAAGTACGAGAGCACGCCATAACACAGGAGAAACACCAGTGCGGTGTAGTTGTAGAACTTCTCCAGAACCTCCATGCCGAAGAATACCAACGCAATCTGAACGACGCCCAGGATCACGTACCACATCACACCGTAGCCGGGGAACAGCGTTCCCAGGATCTCGCCGCCGACGTCGGTGTTCAGTCCGAACCAGCCTGCGCCGACGATCGTATACAGCACCGCGAGCAGCGTCGCCCCGGCCACGCCGTAGGTCCGGCGGGCCATCACCATGGAGATGATGGGCACCTGCCGGCCCATGTGGCACAGCAGCATGGACGGCACCAGCCCGATCAGCAGGGCCAGCACATTGAGCCAGGTGAAATTCCACAGGGCCGTGCCTTTCAACACCAGCCCGATCACCGGTGTCGTCGCCGACGCCGATGCCAGCCCCCAGATCACGAAGAGGGAGCCCGGGCGCATGGTTCGCTCCGCGTCCGGGACCGGTGCGACGCCCAAGGTCTCGAAGCCGTGCGTTTCCAGCTCCACCGCTCCGTGCCCGGCCTGGTCGCCGGTGCGCGACATCTCCGGCGTCGTCATGGGATGTGATAGAAAGGATTCGGCAGCTTGAAATCGTGCTCCGCGTAGCCGCCGGCAAGATCGCTCCACTGGTCACCGACGTTCGCTACGATGGTGTATCCCAGCTTCTCGACGATCCATTTGCGCTCCGGCGCCTTGAAGTCCGCCGCGGAGGGAACGTGCATGTCATCGGGCTCCATGAGCAGATCCCGCGGATTCCACCCGACGTAGCCCGCGGCGATGAGATTGCGCGCGGTGACGGCGCGCTCGGACTCGTGCCGTCCGGTGATGAAAAACACCCTCATGCCGCGAGCCTCCGCCAGACGAAAAAGCGCCAACGTGGGCCGGATCGCCGGCGCCTTCTCGAGCGCGTCCCATGCATGCGCGCCGCACGGCGAGGTGAGCTTGCCGCTCACGAGGCGGCAGGGGGCGGCCGGGAAGTAGGCGAAATCGTCCGCCAGCATCTCATCCCAGTTCGAAAGCGCCGTCTCGTCGATGTCGAGGACGACCGCAAGCTTCTTCCCGGAAGCGTGCCGCGCCACGATCTTCTCCGCTTTGCCATCCACATATTGGAGATCGGCCAGGTATCGCCCGCTGTCGTGGTAGTTCTTCAGCAGCGCGACGCTGACCGCCAGATTCACCGGCTCGTCCGCCGGCGGCGGCGCGACCACATCCGCTCGCGCGATGCCGCAAAGCAATGCGATCAGGGCGAGCGCCAGCGACAGCCGCGAGCTCATGGCTTGCCCAGCCGCGATGCGGCAAAGCCGTGGGGCAGCAGCTCGGAGACGGTCCAGCGGTGCGGCTCCCCGGGCGCATCGCACCAAACGACGACGTCGGGCGCCGCGAATTCCGCCAGCACCTGGCGGCAGGCGCCGCAAGGCGACAGCAGGTCCGCGCCGCTGCCGGTCACCGCCAGCGCCGCGATCCGGCGGGCTCCGGCGGCGACGGCGGAGAAGATCGCGACCCGCTCGGCGCACATGCTCAAGCCGTAGGAGATGTTCTCCACGTTGACGCCCGTGAACACCCGCCCGCTGTCGTCGACGACGGCCGCCGCGACATGGAAGCGGGAGTACGGCGCGTAGGACCTATCGAGGCACTCCCGGGCCAGGCGGATGAGGGCATGAGGGTCGGTTGCCATGATGCGGGTCACTCGGTCGCCGTCAGCCGCCCGTAGACCTCGGGCCTGCGGTCGCGGAAGAACTGCCACTTGTTGCGGACTTCCTGCACCAGGCCCATGTCCATGTCGTGCACCAGCAGTTCGTCGCGGTCGCGGCTCGCCGCTTTCTCGATCTGACCGCGCGGATTGACGAAGTAACTCTGCCCGTAGAACTCGCCGATATCCCACGGCAGCTCCCGGCCGACGCGATTGATCGCGCCGATCCAGCAGCCGTTGGCGGCGGCGGACGCGGGCTGCTCCAGTTTCCACAGATATTCCGACAGGCCCGCCACCGTCGCCGAAGGGTTGACGATGTATTCCGCGCCGTTCAGCGCCAGCGCGCGCCAGCCTTCCGGGAAGTGGCGGTCGTAGCAGATGTACACACCGAGCTTGCAATAGCGCGTCTTGAACACCGGCCACTGTGAGGCGCCGGGCTTGAAGAAGAACTTCTCCCAGAACCCGGCGACCTGCGGAATGTGAGTCTTGCGATACTTGCCGAGATAGCTGCCGTCGGCGTCGATGACGGCCGCGGTGTTGTAATACACCCCCGCCACCGGATCGGCCTCGTAGACCGGCGCCACGATCACCATGCGGTGCTTCCTGGCGTAGGCCTGCATCTCTTCGGTGGTCGGCCCGGGAACGGACTCGGCCGCGGCATACCACTTGGTATCCTGGCTCGGACAGAAGTAGGGCTGCGTGAATACCTCCTGGAAGCACAGCACCTGCACGCCGCTCGCGCCCGCCTGCTCTATGAGCGGCCGGTGAGCGTCGAGCATGGCCCGCCGGATCGCGTCCGGGGACTGGTCGGTCGGTGCCTTCAGCGCCATCTGGATCAGGCCGCCGCGTAGCATTGCCATCGTCTTACTCTCCTCTCAGCGCATCACGGCCGTGGGTCTCGCCAGCCGCGCCTTGCGGCCGAGCGCCGCGAACACCGGCGCGAACGGCGGCCGCTTCACGTACCGGCCGGCGCCGCGCTCGGCGCGCAGATCGCCGCGCGCGTACACCACCTTGCCCTGACTCACGGTGTGAGTCGGCACGCCGGTCACCGTCCGCCCCTCGAAAACGTTGTAGTCGACGCGCGAGCGCTGTGCTTTCGCCGAGAGCGTGCGCGTGGCCTCCGGATCCCACAGGACGAGATCGGCGTCGGAGCCGGCCGCGATGACGCCCTTGCGCGGATAGATGTTGAAAATCCTCGCCGCGTTCGCCGAGGTGACCGCGACGAATTCGCTGCTCGTCAGCCGCCCGGTGTTGACGCCGGCATCCCAGATGACCATCATGCGCTCCTCGACGCCGCCGCAGCCGTTGGGGATCTTGCGGAAATCGTCGCGTCCGGCCCCCTTCTGCGGCGCGCAGAACGTGCAGTGATCGGTTGCCGTGGTCTGCAGGCTGCCCGCCTGCAGACTGCGCCACAGCGCCTCCTGGTGCCGCTTCTCCCTGAACGGCGGACTCATGACGTGCGCCGCCGCCGCCGCAAAGTCCGGATTGCGGTAGACGCTCTCGTCGATGACCAGATGGCCTGCCAGAACCTCGCCGAAGACCCTCTGGCCGCGCGCGCGGGCGCGCGCGATGGCCTCCGCCGACTCCGCGCACGACACGTGGACCACATAAAGCGGCACCTGCAGCACGTCGGCGATGGCGATTGCGCGTTGCGCGGCCTCCGCTTCCACCGCCGGCGGGCGCGAGAGCGGATGGCCCTCCGGACCGCTGATGCCCTGCTCCATGATCTGCTTCTGGAGCTGAAAGACCAACTCCCCGTTCTCGGCGTGCACCGTCGGCATCGCACCGAGCTCGAGCGCGCGCCGGAAGCTGTTCACCAGCGTCTCGTCGTCCGCCATGATGGCATTCTTGTAGGCCATGAAATGCTTGAAGCTGTTGACTCCCTCCTGCTCGACGAGCGTGCCCATGTCGGCGCGCACCTGCTCCGACCACCACGTCACGGCCACGTGGAACCCGTAGTCGGCCGCCGCCTTCTCCGCCCAGCCGCGCCACTTGCGGTAGGCCGCCAGCAGCGGCTCTTTCGGATCGGGAATGACGAAATCGATGATGCAGGTCGTGCCGCCCGCGAGGCCCGCGGCCGTGCCGCTGTAGAAATCGTCGACCGCCACGGTCCCCATGAAGGGGAGCTGCATGTGCGTGTGCGGGTCGATGCCCCCCGGCAGGACCAGTTGGCCGCCGGCATCCAGGACTCGAGCACCCGCCGGCGCCTGAAGGTTTTCGCCGACGTCGACGATGACGCCTTGCGCGCACAGAACATCGGCCCGCCGAGCGCAGTCGGCGTTGACGACCGTGCCGCCCCGAATCAGCAATCCGTCCATCGCAGCTTACCTCACTGACTCGAAGGGAAACTGAATGCGGTCCGCTCGCCCGCGCCGGCGGAGGGCCAGCGCTGCGTGATGGTCTTGCGCCGCGTATAGAAACGGACCGCATCCGGACCGTATGCGTGCAGATCGCCGAAGAGCGACCGCTTCCAGCCGCCGAACGAGTGGTACGCGACGGGTACCGGCAGCGGAACGTTGATCCCCACCATCCCGACCTGGACCTGCTCGGCAAAGCGTCGCGCTGCCTCCCCATCGCGGGTGAAGATACACGTGCCGTTGCCGTACGGATGCGCATCGATCACCGCCGCCGCTTCCGCGAGCGTCCCCACCCGCACCACACCCAGCACCGGGCCGAAAATCTCCTCCCGGTAAATGACCATCCCCGGCTCGACGCGATCGAACAGGCACGGACCGAGGAAGAAGCCGTGCGGGTGATCCGCCACCGCCAGCCCGCGGCCGTCGACCACGAGATCGGCTCCCTCCGCCACGCCCTGGTCGACATAGCCGCGGACCTTTTCCTGTTGGGCGCGGGTGATGAGCGGCCCCATGTCGCAGTCGCCGTCCGCGCCCGGACCGACCTTCAGGCGCGCGATCTCCGCCTTCATGCCGGCGAGGAGCGCCGCCGCGGTGTCTTCCCCTACCGCAACCACCACCGAGATCGCCATGCAGCGCTCGCCGCAGGTTCCGAATGCCGCCCCCATCAGCGCGCGGACAGTGCCCTGCATGTCCGCATCCGGCATGACCACCGCGTGATTCTTGGCGCCGCCGAGCGCCTGCACGCGCTTGCCGTGGGCGGCGCCGGTCGCGTAGACGTGCTCCGCGACCGGCGTCGAGCCGACGAAGCTCACCGCCTGCACGCGCGGATCCGTGAGCAGCGCGTCCACCGCCTCTTTGTCGCCATTCACCACGTTGAGGACGCCGGCGGGAAGACCCGCCTCCAGTGCGAGCTCGGCCAGGAAGAGCGGCGCGCTCGGATCGCGCTCGGAAGGCTTGAGCACGAAGGTATTGCCGCAGGCCACGGCCATCGGCCACATCCACAGCGGCACCATCGCCGGAAAATTGAACGGGGTGATGCCGGCGCAGACGCCGAGCGGCTGGAAGCTGCTCCAACTGTCGATCCCCGGGCCGACATTGGACGTGTGCTCGCCCTTGAGAAGCTCGGGCGCGCCCGTCGCATACTCGACGTTCTCGATGCCTCGCTGCACCTCTCCCAGGCTGTCGGCCAGAGTCTTGCCCTGCTCATCCGTGATGAGCCTGGAGAGGCTGTCTTTCCGCTCATCGAGCAGGCGCTGGAAGCGGGCCAGTACGCGAGCGCGTTTGAGTGGAGCGGTCGCGCGCCACGCGGGAAACGCCTCCTGGGCGGCCGTCACGGCGGCCCGCACGGTATCCGCGTCCGCAAGCAGAAGCTGCTTCGTTACCGCCCCGCTCGCGGGATCGTAGACCGCGGCAGTACGGCGTCCGCCGGCGGCTCGCCGGCCTCCGATCAGATGCTCAACCGTGGTAGGCGAAGTCGTGACCATGATTGTCAGTCCGTATGGTTGAGAGTCTCGCCCAGCGCGTCGACCAGGCGCCCGATTTCCGCCGCCGTGCTGATGAAAGGCGGCGCCAGTTGGATCGTGGGGCCGCCATAGCGCACGTAGAAACCCTTCCTGAACATCGCCATCGCCACCTCGAACGGGCGGCGTGCGGGCTCTCCAGGGGCTGACGCCAGAGTGATGCCCGCAGCCAGGCCATAGTTGCGGATGTCGGCGACGTGCCTGGCGCCGCGCAAGCCGTGCACCGCCTCTTCCAGGCGCGGCGCCAGCTCCTGGACGCGCGCGAGCACGTGCTCGCGCGCGATCAGATCCAGAGTGGCGATGCCCGCCGCGCAGGCCACGGGATGGGCCGAGTAGGTGTAGCCGTGCGGCAGCTCCAGGAGGTACTCCTGTCCGCCAGCCGCCATGAAGGTGTCGTAGATCTCCTTCCTGACGACGACCCCGCTCAGGGGCTGAACGCCGTTCGTGCTCTGCTTGGCAAACACGAGCAGATCGGGCGCCACGCCGAACGCCTCCGCTCCGGTCCAGGCGCCGCAGCGGCCGAATCCGGTGATCACCTCATCGAAAATGAGCAGGATGCCGTGCTCGCTGCAGATCTGACGCAGACGCTGCAGGTAGCCTCGCGGCGGAATGATGACGCCGCCGGAGCCGGAGAACGGCTCGACGATCACGGCGGCGATGGTCGAGGCATCGTAGAGCCCGATCAACGTCAACAGCGATTCGGCGAGCTGCACGCCATGGTCGGGGGGCTCGCCGCGAAAGAACGAGCCCGCGGGCGGCTGCATGCCGGCGAGGTGAGCCGCCTCGATTCCCTGCCCGTACGGCTTGCGGTTGGCCACCAGCCCGCCCACGGAGATACCGCCGAAATTGACGCCGTGATAGGCCTGCAGGCGGCCGATCAGGCGCGTCTTGCCGGCCTGACCCTGCACGCGCCAATAGGCGCGGGCGATCTTCAGAGAGGTATCCACCGCGTCGGAGCCCGACCCCCCCGCGAACATCACGTGGTCCAGGCCCGCCGGCATGCGCTCGACGATCCGGTTGGCGAGCTCGAACGACAGCGGGTGCCCGAACTGGAATGCCGGCGCGTAATCGAGCGTCGCCATCTGCCGGGACACCGCCTCGACGATTTCCCGCCGGGCGTGGCCCAGGCCCGTGCACCACAGCCCCGAGAGCCCGTCGAATACCTTGCGGCCTTCGGCGTCCGTGTAGTACGCGCCGGCGGCACCGGTGAGGAGGCGTGGCGCGGCCTTGAATTGCCGATTCGCGGTGAACGGCATCCAGTGCGCTTCGAGCCACGCGGCATCCGTGGCAGACGGTGTTGTGTTCATGTCAGTCCGCACCCGCGCAGAATGAGCGATACGACGTGCTGCGTGGCCCGCGCCTGCGCCTCCGCATCGAGCGATGCGCGGCCCATTACAGCGCAGATCTGGACCTCGAAGTCGGCATAGGTCTGCGTCGCGGCCCAGATGGTGAAGAAGAGATGCATGCTGTCGAGCGGCGCCATGCGCCCCTCGGCGATCCACTGGTCGATCACCGCGGCCTTGCGCCGCATCAGCGGACGGAGCGTTCGAACCAGCGTCCCCTGCAGCTCGGGCGCGCCGTGCAACAGCTCGCTGGCCCACACACGCGAGGCGTACGGCCGCAGGAAAGACTGGCGCATCTTGTCGCGGATATAGCTCTCGAGCGCCACCCGCGGCTCCGCCTCGGCAGCGATGGTGTCCGCCGGCTCCAGCCACTCGCGCAGGGTCCGCTCGAGGACCGCGCGATACAGAGCCTTCTTGTTGCCGAAATAGTAGTGCAGGTTGGGCTTCGGCAGGCCCGCCGCCATGGCGATGGCGGCCATGGTGGCGCCGCCGAACCCGGCTCCCGCGAAGACACGCTCGGCCGCCGTGATGATGGCGGCCTCCTGCGCGGCGCGGTTGCGGCCCTTGCGCCCCGTGCTCCTGTCGT
>JASHVV010000050.1 GCA_030044385.1 Gammaproteobacteria bacterium | reverse complement strand
TTCGGGTCGGCCATCAACAACTTCGGCGTGGAGGAGCTGCTGGCGTCCTTCACCGCGCACGCCCCGGGGCCGCTGCCGCGCGAGACTCGGGAGCGGCAGGTGGAGCCGCAGGAGGAGGCGCTGTCGGGGTTCGTGTTCAAGATCCAGGCCAACATGGATCCGGGGCACCGGGACCGCATCGCGTTCCTGCGGCTCTGCTCCGGCAAGTACACGCGCGGCATGCGGCTCTATCACTCGCGGCTCGGCAAGGAGGTGCGGGTGGCGGACGCGCTCACCTTCATGGCGGCGGAGCGCGAGCACGCCGAGGAGGCCTACGCGGGCGACATCATCGGCCTCCACAACCACGGCACGATCAACATCGGCGACACCTTCACCGAGGGCGAGAAGCTGGCCTTCACGGGGGTTCCCAACTTTGCGCCGGAGATCTTCCGGCGCGCGGTGCTCAAGGACCCATTGAAGATGAAGGCGCTGCAGAAGGGGCTGTCACAGCTCTGCGAGGAGGGCGCGACGCAGCTCTTCAAGCCGGTGCGCAACAACGAGCTGATCCTGGGGGCGGTGGGACAGCTGCAGTTCGAGGTGGTGGCGTTCCGGTTGCAGGATGAGTATGGGGTGCAGTGCGTATTCGAGCCGGTGAGCGTGCACACGGCGCGATGGATCGATGCGGCCGATTCCAAGAAGCTCGAGGAGTTTCGCGGCCGGGCGCATGACAACCTGGCGGTGGACCATGCGGGGGCGCTGGTGTACCTCGCGCCGACGCGGGTGAATCTGCAGCTGACGCTGGAGCGATGGCCGGACATCACCTTCACGGAGACGCGAGAGCACGCGGTGTGAGCGGATGCCGCTTGCGTCGCAGCACTGCGTCGGCAAACAATGTCGTCAGCAGCGCTTTCCGAGTGTAGTTGTTTCCCGTGTGTCAACGACGTATCAACTGCGCGCGCTTCTCTTTGCGCGAGCCAAAGGCGACAACACGAGAGCCCACCGTTACGGTATAGTCGTCGACAGCGTGGTCAATGTCTCCTGACGAACGGAGGCCGGTGGGTGTCCATGGCGAAATGCGACTACAAGGGTAGGCTCCGACGCGTTATGCCGGCGCCAGCGCCAAGCCAACCGAGAATCCTTTCCGCGGTGCTCGATGTCGAGTGCGCCGAGGACGAGGATGTCGTGTGGCACTACACGACGACACTGGAGGGGCGATTCGTCTCCGGCTATTCGATCGTTCCGCGGGTCGGCTCCGATTCCCTGGAAGCGCTTCTGAGCCGTCGCGCGACTGAATGAAAGCTCCCATGGTCTCTTTCCGCAGCCCGACCCCCGTGCCCGTCGAGCACATCACACAGTCCATCCTCGTCTTGCGCGGCCAGAAGGTCTTGCTCGATGCCGAACTCGCTGCGCTCTACGGGGTCGGCACCAAGCGCTTCAACGAGCAAGTCCGCCGCAACCGCGAGCGCTTCCCGGCGGATTTCATGTTCCAGCTCACCGCTGAGGAGCACGCTGCTTTAAGGTCGCAAATTGCGACCTTAAAGCCTGGTCGTGGACAGCACCGCAAATACCTGCCGAACGCCTTCACCGAGCACGGCGCCATCATGGCCGCCACCGTCTTGAATAGTCCGCGCGCGGTGGAGATGAGCGTCTACGTCGTGCGCGCGTTCGTGAAGCTGCGCGAGTTGCTGGGCTCGAACAAGGAGCTCGCCCGCCGTCTCAATGAGCTTGAGGCTCGCATCGAGAAGAAGCTCGTCACCCACGACCGGGAGATCGCCGTCATGCTCGCGGCGATCCGCGAGCTCATGCACCCACCTGTGCCCAAGCGCCGCCCGATCGGATTCACCGCTGACCTCAGCAAGAAGAGCTGAGGTCTCGGCCGGCTGTTCTTGTGGCCCAATGGGCCGCAAACCTCGCCCCGCAGAGCGTCAATCCCGCTGGGCCTAAGGGTGGCGACCGGGACGTCCCCCAGCCACACGGTCTCCTGGATGAGATTGCCCGAGCCGTCGTATTCGCCAACAAATGATCCCGACGCGCCGGAATCGTACCCAGGCACGTTTTTCCTAGAGGGGGTGTGGACTTGCGAGTGCTGAACGAAGACGGCGCTCCCCGGCGAGGCCAAAATTTCCCTAGAGGCGAGTTTCGGGCTTGATGGGTGGGGCGGTCAGGTACGGGGTCTTATGTCGAGCCGCGCTCGCGGTGCGGAGCGTCGGATGGCGGCTAAAGATGTCCACATTTCCGAGTCCTAAAGTGCAAGAGCTCGGCGGGCTGCGGGCGAGTCCATAAGGATGTTCTCTCCCAGTACTCTGGCGAACTCCAAGTATTGCGGACTGCCTGCGTCGCTCGTGCGCTGTGGCAATGGTGTTTCAGTGAACAGTTGCTTTCGCCCATCCGGGAAGACTCTGTGAATCCGGAGCAACCGAGCACCTTCATCGATATCGATCAAGTGAGAGAACTCCGAACTGCTCATAGACCGTCCTTACCTCTTGTAAATTGTAACCAGTGGTCACAGTCCGCCATAGATTGGATTACCAGGCCACGGAAGAAATGGAAGCACGCCTATCCACCAAGGTATCGGAGGTGGGGAAGTCGACGGTGGCACATCAGGTTCCAGCGGCGGGTTTGGTGGGACGAACGGCTGTGCAACTCGGTTGTTCCACGTGTTTAGAGGCGGCAGTGGTTTGCCTCTGTAACATGCCGCATAGCGCTCAGACGCAGGTAAAGGCTGGATGGAATACAGCCAAGGTCCCGTAACCAGCATTGCAGCCGGGCATGTTGGGCCTCCTGTGTACCCGCACGTCCGAGTCACCGAATGCGGAGTCTGGGCGAAAGCGTGCTCGCTCGGCGAGAAGGCTGCGAGGAGCGGCAAAAGCAATGCAATGAACGCTAGCTGGAGGGTGCCGCGCCTGGGACGGGGGCGTGGAAGCCGCCTGCGACCGCTGACGAAGTGCCCATTGATCATACGACCCCCTGCACATTCCCAGATTCTTCTTCGGCCCGGATGATCTGCCCTGCTGGCCTCCCCGGGTCCGCAGGGATCGTGCTACTGAAACGAAGATAAAGTCAAGTCGAAGTTATGTCGGCTTGGTGACGGACGTCCGACGTTGGGCTTTGGGCTCGGTGGCGGCGTCGATGAGGCTGGCTCCCTGAGCGCTCTCACGTTCGCGGTGCCCGTGGCCGCCGGATCGAGAGGCGCGCCACCGCGCGCTCGAACGCCTGGAGGCTGCGGGCGTGCATGCGGTCCGAGATCGGGCCGAAACGCAGCTCGGCATACAACTCCAGCAACCCGCCGACGCGAGCGGCGAGATCGGGGCGGAAGCGGATGACGGCTTGCGCGTACGCGAGCGGCCCCTGGTGCGGCGCGCGCGGCAAGCCAACACGGGCGAGCTTGCGGCAGAGTTGGGCGTAGGCGCGCCCGAGGCGGTCGGGACGGGGTTTGCCGCCTCCTTTGCCGAGCTGCCACGAGACCCACGCCAGCCAGGCGAGCAGTGTTGCCGCGAACGCCCACCCTGCGTCGCGAAGGTCGGGCGAGCGAAAGCCGAGCTTGCGGAGCAGGTCGAGTTGGGTGCGGTAGTTGAAGCCGACCACGCGGTCGTTCCACCAGCCGTTGAGCGCCTCCCAGCGCTCGAGGCCGGCGCCGAGCCAGGGCCAGGCGTGCACCCAGCGCTCGGGCACGGACACTGCGCTTGGTAACAGATCGAGAATCCCGCGGTAGAGCCTCTCGGGCTCGACGACCGCGGTAGGATCCACACGAGTCCATCCGCGCCCCTCGAGCCAGACTTCCGCCCAGGCGTGCGCATCCGCCTGGCGCACGATGTAAGTGCCGTCGTAGGGGTTCCGTTGACCGCCGAGATAACCGGTGATCACCCGCGCCGGAACGCCGCCGGCCCTCATCAGGTCGACGAAGGCCGAGGCGTAATGGCCGCAGAAGCCGGTGCGGGTGTGGAAGAGAAAATCGTCGATCGGCTCCGCGCCGAGAGGCGGCGGAGTGAGCGAATACGAGAATCCGCCCGTGCGCAGGAATGTGAGTACGGCCTGTACGAACGCGACGTCGGAGCCCGCACGGCGGCGCATCCGTAACGCCAACGCCAGGCTCTGCGGATTGCGTCCTTGGGGAAGTTGCGTGTCAGCGAGCCTCGCTGCAGCGGAGAGCGGCGTCAGAGACCGGGCGTGCGTGCAGGAGACTGCGCTGTAGCTCACCGGCTGTGACACTGGGTATGCGGCAATGAGCTGGTAGTCGTCCGTGTAACGTATGCCCACGCTCGGTGGGCCCATGACGGTGTCGAGCGCGAGCCACCAGTGCTGGAAGGTCGGCTCGAGGTCGATGCGGTAGCGGTACGGCCTGGAGAGGCAATCGAGGTGCTGGGCTTCGGCGGGCGCCTGCGGTCCTGACTTCCACGTCGCGCCGTCGAACTCGTCCAATACGGGACCGCGCCAGTAGCGCTCGTCGGGTGGCGGCGGCTTGCCGGCGAAGCGCGCCCGGAAGGCCATGTCATAGGAGGCGGTCAGCCGGGTGATGCTCCCGGGAGTCATGGTGTCGCCGAGCCCGGTGACCGCGCTGCTGCCGGACGTCAGGCCCCAGAAGTGGCCCGGTAACCGCGGAAAGAAGAGAAACAGCAGGATCGCGAGCGGTACCGCATACACCAGCGTGCGACCTGCAAGCGTCACGGCCTCGCGTGTCCCCAGCCCTGCACCCGCGGACGCCTGAAAGTTGCCGTCGTCGCTTCCAGGCGTGTAGGCCACGATCGCGAGCGCGGAACAGCACAGGAGCGCGTCCGCCAGATAGAGCGGTACCCAGGCGAGCTCCTGGCCGTAGAGACACGCCGCCAGAAGAAGAAACAGGGCACCGCCGATCACGAAGTACTGATCGCGGCGGGAGCGCGTCTCGAGCAGCTTGATTGCCGCCATCAACATGAGCAACGCCGTGCCCGGGACGAGTCCGTTGAGCGTGTGGAACTGCCCGAACACCGCTGCGATGAACAGCAACCCGAGCGCTACGCGCACGACCCCGCCCGGCAGCCGCGCCGGGCCCAGGGCCGCGGCGAGTCTCCAGGCCACGAGCCCGAGGGCGGTAATCGTCACCCATGCCGGAACCTCGACCACGTGCAGCAGAACGGCAGCCGCGGTCGCTGTGCAAACCCACAGCAGTGGCAGCCGTGATGTTTCCGGGGCCGGAACGGCGCGTGCGGCCCTCATCGCGGCAAGCCGTAGAGCGCGAGCGCCGACAGACACCGATGGCGGTGATCGGAGCCGCGATGCGGCGGGATGCGCTCGCCCGGCAGCTCGAGCCCATACAGGTCGCCGACCGCCTCGGCATCGACGATCCAGCGGGCGAGTTGCGACAGGCCCGACTCGATATCGCGTTGCCTGACCTCCTCGAGAGACAGCATGCGCAGCGGCGCGCCGGCCGAGCCGTATTCCTTCACGAGCAGCGGCGCCTCGCGCGCGTAGGCTTTCCAGGCCACCTGCCGCGGCGAGTCGCCGTCGCGGAACGGACGCAATCCCAGCCACTCGTCAGCTCCCACGGCGCCCCGCGGCCGCGTGCCGAGCCGGGCGCCGCTATCGGCCGGCAAGAGCAGTGAGCCCACGGCCCGCGGGTAAACCATCACGGCGATGGGCGCATACACCCAGGTCCAGGCGCGGAAGAGCCCGAAGGGGTGCGAGCTGGTGATCCGCAGCTGATCGATTCTCTGCAGCCCGCGCCGCGGCGCGCGGATCGGCAGCTCGAGCTGTCCCCGGCCGCCCGCGGCCAGGTCGAGCGTCACCGCGGTTTCATCCGCGACCGCGGCCTGCAGGCGATAGCGCCTGAGGCGCGATGCGTTCTCGAAAGTCAGACGCAAAGTGCCGGCGGAGCCGGCGAAGAGCGGCGCGGCCGAGGCCTGGAGGAGCGACACCCCCAGCAGATTGCGATGGCAGGCGTGCATGGCGACGAGCGCGAAGCCCGCGAGCAGAAAGGCGAAGAGCAGCGCCAGGCTGTTGGCGTA
>JASHVV010000397.1 GCA_030044385.1 Gammaproteobacteria bacterium | reverse complement strand
GTATAGCGCTGCGCAAACAGCGTGAAGGACCCGAACATCTGCATGTACGCCATCCAGAACACGGTGGACGCCGCAAACAGCGCCATCATCGCGAACACGCGGCCGCGCTCCTCCCGGGTGAGCCCGCCGAAGAGCGCCATGTACAGCAGATACGCGGCCAGCAGGATGCCGACGGCCCACGACACGCGGGCGGCGAGTGTCACCGCGTCGACCGTGACGGTGCCCGTCAGCATCAGGGCGGTGAGCGCGCCGATCGCGATCACGAGACCCCATAGCGCGAGCCACGAGCGGGGCCGGCTGCTTGCCGGGGCGGCGCCGGCTGCGCCCAGATAGCGCCGGGTGGCGAGGAACTGCGCCACGCCGAAGAGCATGCCGAGCGCCGGCAGCGCGAACCCCGCATGCCAGCCATAGTGCCGGGCCACGACCGGCACGAACATCGGGCCGAGGAGCGAGCCGATGTTGATGCCCATGTAGAAGATGGAGAATCCCGCGTCGCGCCGCGAGCCGCCTTCCGGATAAAGCTCGCCGACGGTAGCGCTGACGTTGGGCTTCAGGAGCCCGACGCCGAGCACGTTGAAGACCAGTCCGAGAAAGAACAGGCGCGTGCCGCCCGAGGCGAGCAGGGCATTGCCGGCCGTGATGAGCACGCCGCCCGCGGTGACCGCGTGCCGTCCACCGATCAGCCGGTCCGCCACCCAGCCGCCGAGGAGCGACAGCAGATAGGTGCCGCCGAAGTAGAGCCCGACGACGGCATTGGCGCTCTGATCGCCGAATCCGAGTCCGCCGCGGCCGCTGCCCGCCACCATGAACAGGATCAGAATCGACTGGATGCCGTAGTAGGTGAACCGCTCCCACATCTCCGTGAAGAAGAGCGTCGCCAGGCCGCGCGGATGGCCGAACGCCGTAGCCTCGGCAGCGGCGCGTGGCCGTGCGCCGGCCGCTGCCGCATCGGGGATGGCCTCATTCATGCCGGGGGTTATATCAGAAGCGGCGCCGGGCTGGGCGGCAGCCCGGCGCTTCAAACTACCGGCTCGACGTCCCGGTCTTTCGAGCGCTGCAGGATGCGCGCCATGATGAGGCCGCCTTCGAAGAGGAGGTACATCGGGATGGCGAGCAGCGATTGCGACACCGCATCCGGAGGCGTCAGGAATGCCGCGACGATGAAGACGCCCAGGAGGACGTAGCCGCGGTAACTTTTCAACTTGTCGAGCTCCACCAGCCCGGTCAGCACCAGCAGCACCACGGCCACCGGCAGCTCGAAGGCCGCGCCGAACCCGAAGAACATCAGCAGCACGAAGTTCAGGTACTGGGAGATGTCGGTCATCATCGTCACGCCTTTGGGCGTCGTGCTGGCGAAGAAGTGGAACATCGCCGGGAACACGAAGAAGTAGGCGAATGCCATTCCGGCATAGAAGAGCAGGATCGAGGAGACCAGCAGCGGCAGCGCGAAGCGCTTCTCGTGCCGATACAGCCCCGGCGCCACGAACGCCCATAACTGGTAGAGAACGTAGGGCATCGCGATGAAGAGCGCGACGAAGAAGGAGAGCTTGAAGGGCGTCGTGAACGGTGCCGCCACGCTCGTTGCGATGAGCGTCGTGCCCTTCGGCAGCCGTTGGAGCAGCGGTTGCGAGGCCAGCGTGAAGAGCTGGTTGGCGTAGAACGCGGTCGGCACGAATACGATCCCCACCGCCACCAGCGCCCGGATCAGCCGATCGCGCAGCTCCAGAAGGTGCGAGATCAACGTGCCTTCGGCAAGCTTCTCAGGTTCCTCGCTCATGAGCGCCCTGGGTGAGAGCCTCGGGCAGCCGGTCGCCGCTCGGGGCGGCCGCATCGGGTAGCGGCTCGGCGCCAGTCTGCCATGGCGCGGCCGTGCCCGACACCGGCTCCGCAGTAGGGGTTGCCGCCGCCTCCGCAGGCTGCGGGATCACCTCCGAAGCGCTTGCAGCGGGCACACCGCCCACCGGCCGCACGGGCTCGGGACGGGTCGTCCGGCTGCGGTCGGTGTCGACCTCTTCCTCGAGCTGGTCCTGAAACTGCCGGGCCATGGCCCGCGCCCGGCCGACCCAGCGGCCGACCTCGCGCACGACACGCGGCAGCTTCTCCGGGCCCAGCACGATGAGCGCCAGGACGAAGATGACCAGGATCTCGGAGAACCCGATGTCGAACATGGGGATTCAGCGCGGCAAGACGTGGGTGCGCACGGCGTCGCGGGACCGCAGAGGTGCCATTGCGCGCGGCGCGCGCCGGGACCCTCTGCCCGCAGTCACGGGCGGCTCAGGCGCTCCGCTCGCTCTTGGCAGCCGCCTCAGCCTTGGGGGCGACTTTCGCCTCGGGGAACTCGGCGTCGGGCGCGTCCGAGCGGATCTGTCGGCGGGACGCGGCGGTTTCCTCCTGCTCGCCCTCGTTCATCGCCTTCTTGAAGCCGCGCACGGCATGGCCCAGATCCTCGCCGACGCTGCGGAGCTTCTTGGCTCCGAAGACGACGAGCACCACGACCAGGATGATCAGCAGCTCCTTCATTTCCATAAAGCTTGAACTCCGCTCCGCTTACGCGTGAGAG
>JASHVV010000396.1 GCA_030044385.1 Gammaproteobacteria bacterium | reverse complement strand
GCGCTGTCGCTGGCGGCGAAGCACAAGCCCACCGCGATCTCGCTCGATGTCTTCCTGCCCGACATGCTCGGCTGGACCGTGCTCAACCAGCTGAAGCGCAACCCCGAGACCCGGCACATTCCGGTGCAGCTGCTCACCGTGGAGGACGAGCGCCAGTACGGCCTGGAGCGCGGCGCCTTCTCGTTCGTGACCAAGACGGTGACCACGGAGAGCGTGGAGGAGGCGCTCGAGCGGCTGAAGAGCTTCACGGCCGCGCGCCCGCGGCGCCTGCTCGTGGTCGAGGACAACCCGGCGGAGCGGCTGAGCATCACGGAGCTGCTGGGATCGAAGGACATCGAGATCGAGACGGCCGAGAGCGGCGGCGCCGCGCTCGCCCTCATGCGCGAGCGCTCCTTCGACTGCGTGGTGCTCGATCTCGCGCTGCCCGACATCTCCGGGTTCGAGCTGCTGTCGGAAGTGCAGAAGGACCCGAAGCTGCGCGAGACGCCCATCGTCGTCTTCACCGGACGGGAGCTCACGGTGGAGGAGGAGGGGGAGCTGCGGCAGCAGGCGAAGAGCATCGTGCTGAAGGGCGTGCGCTCGCCGGAGCGGCTGCTCGATGAGACCGCGCTCTTCCTGCACCGGGTGGTCGGCGATCTGCCGCCGGAGAAGCAGCGGATGATCCATTCGCTGCACGAGAGCGACGATGCGCTGCGCGGCCGCAAGGTGCTGGTGGTCGACGACGACATCCGCAATGTCTTCGCGCTCAACAGCCTGCTCGAGCGGCACGACATGCAGGTGATCAACGCCAGCAACGGCTACGAGGCGATCGACCTCCTGGAGCGGACGGACGAGCTTTCGCTCGTCCTGATGGATGTCATGATGCCGGAGATGGACGGCTACGAGACGATGCGCCGCATCCGCACCAAGGCGCAATTCAAGCTGCTGCCGATCATCGCGCTCACGGCCAAGGCCATGAAGGGCGACCGCGAGAAGTGTCTCGAGGCGGGCGCTTCCGACTATGTCGCCAAGCCGGTGAACAGCGAGCAGCTCCTGTCGCTGGTGCGGATGTGGCTGCGCCGGTGATGGGCGCCGGACGAGGGGTCCGAACGCATGCCAAATGAGATCAGACACAAGGTCAGCATTCTGCTGGTCGACGACCAGCCGCAGCGGCTGCTCGCCTATCGGGCGATCCTGGCCGACCTCGACCTGGATCTGGTCTGCGCGCGCTCCGGACGGGAAGCGCTGGAGCTGCTGATGGACCACGAGTACGCCGTCGTGCTGCTCGATGTCAGCATGCCCGACATGGACGGGTTCGAGGCGGCGAAGCTGATCCACGAGCATCCGCGGTTCGAGAAAACGCCGATCATCTTCGTGACCGGCGTGCATCTCGATGACCTCGACCGGCTGAAGGGCTACTCGCTCGGCGCCGTCGACTACGTGTCGGTGCCGATCGTGCCGGAGATCCTGCGCAGCAAGGTGTCGGTGCTGGTCGAGCTCTATTGCAAGCGCAAGGAGCTGCAGCGGGCCAACGTGCGGCTGTCCGAGGCCAACATCGCCCTGCAGGAGGAGAAGACGCGCGAGCTCGAGATTGTGAACCGGAGCCTGCAGCGCGCGAACTCGGAGCTCGAGGAGGCGAACCGCTCGCTGCAGAGCGAGATCGCCGAGCGGGCGCGTGCCGAGCAGGCCCTCAAGGAGGCCGACCGCCACAAGGACGAGTTCCTGGCGATGCTGGCGCACGAGCTGCGCAACCCGCTGGCGCCGATCCACAATGCGGTGGAGCTGATGCGCATGAAGCCGCTCGGCGATCCGCAGCTGCACTGGGCGCGCGATGTGATCGCGCGTCAGTTGATGAGCCTGACGCGCCTCGTCGACGATCTGCTCGATGTCTCACGCATCACGCGCGGCAAGATCAACCTGACCCGTCAGGTGGTGGAGCTGGAGGGGCTGATCGCGCGCGCGGTCGAGACGGTGCACCCGCTCCTCGACGAGCATGGGCACGCGCTCACCCTCGAGCTGCCGGAGCCGGGCGTGAAGGTGTTTGGCGACCCGACCCGCCTCACGCAGGCGATCGCCAACGTGCTCGGCAACGCGGCGAAGTACACGGACAGGGGCGGGCAGATCTCCCTGGGCGCGACGGTCCGCGGCGCGAACATCGAGATCAGCATCCGCGACAACGGCATCGGGATCCGGCCGGAGCTCTTACCGCACGTGTTCGAGCTCTTCACGCAGCTCGACCGCGACGAAGGCCGCACGCAGGGCGGGCTGGGCATCGGGCTCGCGCTCGTGCAGCGGCTGGTGCAGATGCACGGCGGCGAAGTCACGGCAGCGAGCCGGGGGCCGGGTGAGGGAGCAGAGTTCGTGATCCGGCTGCCGCTCCTGCGGGATGATCCGACTGCGGCGCAGTTGGCGACATCTCTCAGCGAATTGCCGTCCGGCACGGACGCGGCTTCCGTCGTGACTCCGCTCGCCGGGGCGGGTGCTCAGCGGACGCGCAGGATCCTGATCGCGGACGACAATAACGATGCGCTCGAGAGCCTGGCGACCCTGCTGCAGCTGAGCGGCCATGAGGTCTACACCGCGACCAACGGCGGCACCGCTCTGCAGAGCGCGGAGCGGCACCTTCCGGAGGTGGCGCTGCTCGACATCGGGATGCCGCTGCTCGACGGCTATGAGGTCGCCAAGCGCATCCGCGCGCAGCCCTGGGGACAGCGGATCACGCTGGTCGCGCTGACCGGCTGGGGCCAGGATTCCGACCGCCGCCGCTCGCGCGAGGCGGGGTTCGACTCCCACCTGGTGAAGCCCCTGGACCTGGAGACGCTCACCGACCTCCTGGCCCGGCTGCCTTCCGGCGCGGCGCGCAGCTGCCCCGCGGCGAACGGCGGCGCCGGACCCCATGGCGCGCAGTCCTCCGCCAGCTGAGGGGCGGGCTCGCGGCGCGATTGTCCGCCGGCCGGCGCCCGTGTAATCTTGCGCGCCCTCACCGGCTGAGGTGCGGCCGCGTCCCCGTCGTCTAGAGGCCCAGGACATCGCCCTTTCACGGCGGTAACACGGGTTCGAATCCCGTCGGGGACGCCAATAAAATCAATGAATTATCGCTGAATTCTGAGGTCCCCTCCGGTCGTGGGGAATGCAGGGGGAAAAGCCCGTGCCGTAACGACCCCGAAACCAGTCCGGCAGTCACTGCGGTCCGGCGAGCGCTCGACATGCTCAGCCGCGCACCCGTCGATTGGCGCAACGGCGACGGCAGTCAGCCCGGTCCGCTGCATTGGCCGGTGAGCGTCAATCTCGCGCGCCGCGCCCTGCGTGAGGCCCTCGAGGCGCTGGAGCCCCGCGCCTGGTTGCCGGAGCATCCCGATCTCGAGGACGCCCGCGCCGGCATGGCCTGGTTCAACGGCCTGGCGCCGACCGAGCGGCGGCACTGGCTCGAAGTCGCCGACTCCGCAGTCCCGGCCGATGCGTGGGAAGCGTACAAGGCGCGAGCGGCCGTATGAGCCTGCAAGCCACCGAGCAGCTCGAGCGCTTCCTGCGGTATCTCGCTACCGAGCGCCGATTCTCTCCCCACACCGCCTCCGCGTATCGGCTCGATCTGTCCGCGCTCATGGAGTGGTGCGACGGGACGGGCGTTGAGGATTGGGAGAGCCTCGAGGCGTCCCACGTGCGCACCTTCGCGGCCTTCGAGGCATTCTTTGAGGGCGCCGAATGGCGCTCGATCGTATGAACAGGCGCGACCGCTGAGCGCTATCAGCGGCTCGAGTCCGGAGGGTCACAATCATGAGTCGTATCCTTGCTCGCCTCGCCGTTGTCTGGATGGTCGGTATTGGCGCCCTCTTGCAACGGGCGTGTCATGGGGAGCAATCCAAAAGGCAAACAGCAGCAGATAATGGGCTACTACAGCCCCGAGGCTGCCGATCAGTTACGGAAGCTCAGCGAGATCTCAGGGATTCCCCAGGCAGCCCTTCTGCGGGAGGCCCTGAACGATTTTCTGGCACTCAACAGGAAGGGCATCATGACAGTCCGAGTGCGTGAGGTGCGTAACGCGCTGAAGAAAGCGCGGTCTCAGCTAGTGGCCTACCAGAAGGAAATCGAGGTCAAAGACCTGGGCGCGATCCCGCTCAGGAATTGCTTGGAGGCTATCGGTGCGATCGACAGGGCTCGCGAAGAGTACGGGAACTGAGGCAGCAGGATGCCAGTGCAAGGATGTGAAGTAGCCCGCGACAGGGCATAGCAAAAAGGCTATACTATGCCGGACTGGACGGTACGGGTTCATCCCCAAGCGGAAGCCGAACTCAAGGCGCTCCCGGCGGACATGCAGGCGCGCTTCCTGCACATCGCCGAGCTGCTCGAGTCCTTCGGGCCGCAGAAGGTGGGGATGCCGCACGTGCGGCCGCTCGAGAGCAAGCTCTGGGAGATGCGCATGCGCGGCCGGGACGGCATTGCGCGCGCGGTGTATGCCGCCGTTCAGGGACGGTCGCTCCTGGTGCTGCATGTCTTCGTGAAGAAGACGCAGACGACACCTCGGAACGCCATCGAAACGGCCCTGAAGCGACTGGAGAGTGCGAAGTGAAGACCCTGAAGACCTTCAAGCGCGAGCTGCTGCGCGACAAGCGGACGGCGCGAGCCTACGCGGATCTCGCCGCGGAGTTCGATGTCGCTCGGACCCTGATCGATGCTCGCGTCCGCGCCGGGCTTTCCCAGATCCAGGTTGCCGAGCGGATGGGCACCACGCAGAGCGTCGTCGCGCGCCTCGAGAGCGGTCGGCGTCCGCCGTCCATGCGCACCGTCGAGCGTTTTGCCCGTGCGGTTGGCGGCAGACTCATTCTCCGCATTGAACTCGCGCGGGCAGCTGCGTAGCCGATCCAAGGTATCAAGGCACTCGCTCACGGCCAAGTTGAGGCACAGAGTCTTCACGATAAGCTCGTTGCCCCCGGCGAGCGGTGGTATCACCCGCGTCGGTTCCAGGCAGGCATCTGCTAGACGGTGCCGGA
>JASHVV010000049.1 GCA_030044385.1 Gammaproteobacteria bacterium | reverse complement strand
TCCCCCCTCGCACGTCAATTCCCGCCCCCGCAGGTCGACATCGAGCCGCACCGCTCCCCGAATCCGCGCGCGCAGGAACGCCCCGCCCGATCGCAGGCACCGACCCCCGAGCGCTGCCGGCGGCAATCCGGACAGGAGCGAGCCCCCCTGCGCCTGCGCCGGAGCCGATGACGGCGGGACGCGCGGCGGATCCGCCGCGCGCGCTGATGTCCCGAGCGCTGCGACGGCGACGAGCGCCGCCGCCAAGCCGCCTGCCACGATAGTCCCGCGATAAAGCTTCCCCATGCGGCACAGTCTAGCGATCCGGCTTTTTCGCCGCCTGGCCGGCGATACGAATACGCAGTATATTTGTATCCAATTCTGATACGAATATAGGTGCGAATCGTGCCGCGATACATCTGGCAAAGGCCCGAATGGCCGCAGTGGCGCTGGACCGCAGCGCAGGTCGCGCCTTTGCTCGAGAGCGCGCAGCGCAAGCAGGATTTCCTGGCGGGCCTGGCGCGGGCCTTGGATGCGGACCACCTCGGTCTCGCGGTGGCGGAGCTCACCGCGCGGGAAACCGTGTCGACTTCCGCCATCGAGGGAGTGCGCTTGGACCCCGACGAAGTCCGCTCCTCGATCATGCGGCGGCTCGGGCTCGGTGCACGCGAGGACGATCAGGACCGCCTCACTCCTGCTGCGCGAGGCATGATCGATGTACTCGCGGACAGCACGCAGAACCTGCGGAAGCTTTCGCTCGAGCGACTCTACGCCTGGCACACCGCGCTTTTTCCCTCGGGGCGCTCCGGTCTGTCGCTCATCCTCGTCGGGATGCTTCGCGGGGCCGAGCCCATGCAGGTGCTCTCCGGCCCGATCGGTCGGGAGCGCGTGCACTACGAGGCGCCGCCGCGCGGCAGGCTCGAGGAGGAGATGCGCCGATTCCTGGACTGGTTCAACGGTCCCCGACAGGCGAGCGCCATCGTCCGCGCCACCATCGCCCATCTCTGGTTCGAGACCCTGCATCCCTTCGAGGATGGCAACGGCCGTCTCGGCCGGGCCGTGTTCGATCTGGCTCTGGCGCAAAGCGCAGGTTTCCACTCGCAGCGCACCTCGCGCCTGTGGGCCGTTTCTCCCGTTCTGATGCGCCGCCGCAGGGAGTACTACGCGCAGCTCGAGAGCGCCCAAAAGGGAAGCCTCGACATCACCGATTGGCTGGAGTGGTCCATCGCTTGCGTCGGTCAGGCTTACGACGAGGCCCGGCTCTGCATCGACCGGGTCGTGCAGATCGCGCATTTCTGGACCCGCCATCGGGAGACGCCTCTTACGCCACGACAGCGACGACTGCTCGAGATGGCACTCGCGCCTGATGATCCCGAAGACGGATGGCTTACGGCGAAGCGCGCCGCACGCCAGACCAAGGTGGAGCGCGTCACAGCATCAAGGGACCTCGCTCGCCTCGAATCGCTCGGCGTTATCGAGAAAGACGCCAATGCAGGCGGCCGCAGCACGCGTTACCGCGTCCGCCTCGGCGAGGAGCGGCCGGTGCTGCTCGTCAAGGATATGCGCTGGCCCTGAACGCCCCGCGCTCGAGGCGGCGGTAGATCCCCGGCGCTCCATGAGCAGAGCCCCGGCCGACCCGCTAAACTGCGCGGTCTCTTTCTCCGCAGGAAGCCCGACACAGGACCGCGATGCGCAATACGCTCCTAGAGATCACTCCCGTCATTCCGGAGGCCTTGAATCGCCTGCCGGAGCTGGGCGGCAACCTGTTCTTCTCCTGGCATCGCCCGATTCGCGCGCTCTTCGAGGATCTGGACCCTGAGCTGTGGAAACAGACGGGCGGCAATCCACGGCTGCTCCTGCGCTGCGTCGCGCAGTCGAGCCTCGACCGCGCCGTGCGGGATCCCGTGTACCTGGCGCGATATCGCGCCGGGCTCGAGGCCCTGGATGCCTATGTGACCGCGCCGGCCCCGCGCAGCGATGAGCCGCTGGTGGCCTATTTCTGCGCCGAGTACGGTTTCCACGAGAGCTTCCCCATCTATTCCGGCGGTCTCGGCGTCCTCGCCGGCGACTACTGCAAGTCCGCGAGCGACGGACGCGCGAACTTCGTCGCCGTGGGCCTCCTTTACGAGCAAGGCTATTTCACCCAGACCGTGGACAACGACGGTGTGCAGCACGCGGAATACCGCGAGCGCGACCCGCGCGACCTGCCCGTGGAGCCCGCTCGCGACGCCAAGGGGGAGTGGGTCCGCGTCACCGTGCGCATTGCCGGCCGCGACGTCGTCGCCCGCCTCTGGAAGGCCCGGGTAGGGCGCATACCGGTCTACCTGCTGGACACCAACACCCCGGAAAACGCCCCCACCGACCGCGACATCACGCACCGCCTCTACGGCGGTGACGAGTCCACGCGCGTCAGGCAGGAGATGATTCTCGGCATAGGCGGGACACGCGCGATCCGCGCGCTGGGACTGCAGCCCGAGGTCTGGCATCTGAACGAGGGGCACGCTGCATTCCTCATCCTCGAGCTGCTGCGTGAGCACCTGGGGCTCGGCCTGCCCTTCGAGGCGGCGCTCGAGGCCGTGGCCGCAGCCTGCGTCTTCACGACCCATACGCCCGTCGCTGCCGGACACGACGCCTTCGGGCACGACCTCATCCTCGCCCACTTCAACGACTTCATCCGCGAGCTCGGGATTCCCGTCGACCGTTTCCTCGACCTGGCGCGCACCCCCGCGGCGCCCGGCCTCTTCAACATGACCCGGCTGGCCTTGAACGGCGCGCGGCACATCAACGGCGTCAGCCGCATCCACGGCGCCGTTTCCTCACGGCTCTGCGCCGACCAGTGGCCGGAAATCCGCCCCGAGGAGAACCCGGTCGGCTTCGTGACCAACGGCGTCCACGTGCCGACCTTCCTGCACAAGACCTGGATGGATTTCTTCGACGCCGAGCTCGGCCCCGGCTGGCGCGACCGCCTGAGCGATATCGGCTTCTGGAACGCGCTCGAGGCCGTGCCCCACGAGCGCTTCTGGGCCGCGGCCCAGTCCGTGAAGTCGCGCATGCTCGCCAGCGTCCGCGAGCGCCTGCAGCGCGAGTATGCGCGCAAGGGCATGAGCCCGGCGCAGCTGCGGCACGTCACGCGCTTTCTCGATCCGCTGCGGCCCAATGTCCTCACGATCGGCTTTGCGCGGCGCTTCGCGACCTACAAGCGCGCCACCCTGCTGCTGCGGGATCGTGCCCGCCTGGCGCGCCTGGTCAATGACCCGGAGCGGCCGGTGATCCTGCTCTTCGCCGGCAAGGCGCATCCGGCGGACGAGCCGGGCAAGCAGGTGCTGCGCGAGATCCGCCAGCTCATGACCTCCCCGGAGTTCGCCGGCCGCATCATCTTCCTCGAGGACTACGACCTGCAGCTCGGGCGGTCGCTGGTCTCCGGCGTCGATGTCTGGCTGAACAACCCGATCGCGCCGCTCGAGGCGAGCGGCACCTCCGGCATCAAGGCAGCCATCAACGGGCGCCTGAACCTGAGCATCCTGGACGGCTGGTGGGCCGAGGGCTGGATGCAGGACAACGGCTGGGGCATCCCGCCCGCCAACGTGCAGGATCCGGAGCGCCGCGACGCCCTCGAGGCGGAGCTCATCCTGGATGCCCTCGAGGAGGAGATCATCCCGCTCTACTACGCGGGCGGCCAGAGGGAGGGCGACGCCGGCTGCTCGCCGGAATGGGTCAGCCGCGCCAAGCGCGCGATGATGACCGTCATTCCCCGCTTCAATATGCGGCGCGTGTTCGAGGACTATGCGCGCGGGCTCTATCGGCCGGCCGCGGAGCAGTATCGGCGGCTCGCCGCCGGCGGCTTCGCCGGCGCCCGCGGGCTCGGGGAATGGCAGCAGCGCATCCGCCAGGCCTGGAGCCGGCTCAGCCTGCGCGCCGTCGCCGATGCGCCCGCGGAGCTGCCGCGAGGCGAGCATCTACGTATGCGGATTGCGGTGAGCCTGAACGGCTTGCAGCCGTCCGACGTACGCGTCGAGCTCGTAGCGCGGCGCGTCCTGCCCGAGGGAGAGCAGGGGCCCCCGCCGCTCTGCTCCTTCGTGCCGCCTGAGCGCAACGGTCTCTGGCGCGTGCCCCTGACGCCCACGGGCGAGCAGGAGTCCGACGGCGCCGCCGTGTTCGCTCTGGATGCGGAGCCGCCGGAATGCGGCCAGTTTGCCACCGAGGTGCGGGTCTACCCCCGACACGATCTGCTGTCCCACGAGTACGCCCTCGGCATGATGAAGTGGCTTTAGCCTGCCCGCACGCTAAGATTGGCCCATAACAAGCCCGCCGAACCTCTACCTCATGTCCCGACAGCCTGCGCGCGCCTCTTCCGGACGCTACGTGAGCCGCCTGACTGGCGGTACCCTTGCGGTGATCATGGCCGGCGGCCGCGGCGAGCGCCTGAAGGACCTCACCGAGCATCGCTGCAAGCCGGCGACGCCCTTCGGCGGCAAGTTCCGCATCGTCGATTTCGTGCTCTCGAACTGCGTCAACTCCGGGATCCGCCAGATCTCGATCCTCACCCAGTACAAGGCGCAGTCGCTGCTCGCGCACGTGCAGCGCGGCTGGAGCTACCTGCGCGGCGAGTTCGGCGAGTTCATCGAGACCATCCCCGCCCAGCAGCAGAAGGGCGCCGTCTGGTACCGCGGCACGGCCGATGCCGTCCATCAGAACATCGAGCTGATCCTCTCCCATAGGCCGAAGCACGTGCTCGTGCTTGCAGGCGACCACATTTACAAGATGGACTATGGCCCGATGATCGCCTACCACGTGGAGAAGGGCGCCGACATCACCGTCGGCGTGGTCGAGGTGCCGGCCAGCGAGTCGCGGCATTTCGGCGTGCTCACCGCCACGGAATGGAACCGCGTGACCAGGTTCTCCGAGAAGCCCGCGGTGCCGGACACCCTGCCGGGCCGGCCCGACACCATCCTCGCCTCGATGGGCATCTACGTCTTCAACACCCGCCTCCTGCAGCGCCTGCTGGAGGAGGATGCGGCCGACGAGACTTCCGCCCACGACTTCAGCAAGAACATCATCCCGACGACGCTCAGCAGCACTTTGCAGGTATTCGCGTACCCTTTTCAGGACGTCAAGACGCGCGCGCAGAGCTACTGGCGTGACGTCGGCACGCTGGACGCCTACTACGAGGCGAACCTCGAGCTGGTGCACGTCAGGCCGGAGCTCAACATCTACGACGAGGACTGGCCGATCTGGACTTACCAGATGCACCAGCCGCCGGCCAAGTTCGTCCTCGACGAGGACGGGCGGCGAGGCATGGCCATCAACTCCATGGTCTCCGGCGGCTGCATCATCTCCGGCGCCCTCATCCGCGAGTCGCTCCTCTTTTCCGACGTCCGCGTGGAGGAGCGCACCACCATCGAGCGCTCCGTCATCCTGCCGCATGCGCTCATCGGCGGCGGCTGCCGGATCCGCGGCGCCATCATCGATGAAGGCTGCGAGATCCCCGACGGAATGCGCATTGGCATCGATAAAGAGGAGGACGCCCGGCGGTTCGTCGTCACGGAGAAGGGCGTGGTGCTCGTGACTGCCGACATGCTTCGCCGGCTGCCCGCTTGAGCGTCATGGGGTCCGACTCGCGCCTTCCTGTCGTCCTCCTGTGGCATATGCACCAGCCACAGTATCGCGACGCGCTCACCGGGCGCTACGTGCTGCCGTGGACCTATCTCCACGCGATCAAGGACTACACCGACATGGCCGCGCACATGGAGGCCAATCCCGCGGTGCGCGCGGTAGTCAACTTCACGCCGGTGCTGCTCGAGCAGCTCGAGGAGATCTCGCAGCGCGTGGCGGCGCACCTGCGCACCGGCAGCCCGCTGCCGGACCCGGTGCTCGCGCTGCTGGGTCCCGATCCGGTGCCGGCCGATCCCGCCGAGCGCCTGGAGCTGCTGCGCGCCTGCCTCAAGGCCCAGCGCAAGCAGATGATCGAGCGCTTCGGTCCTTATCTCGAGCTGGCCACCCTCGCCGAGACACTGGCCACGCCGGAGCGGGTGAGCTACGCCTCCGATCAGCTCATCCACGACCTCGCGGTCTGGTACCACCTCGCCTGGCTCGGCGAGACGGTGCGCCGCTCCGACACCTTCGTGAGCACCCTGACCCAGCAGGGCCGCGCCTTCACCGCCGCGCAGCGCCGCGACCTGCTGTCCCTGGTCGGCGGCCTGGTCGCTGCCATCGTGCCGCGCTATCGCCAGCTCTCCGAGCGAGGGCAGTGCGAGCTGTCGGTGACGCCGTACGGGCATCCGATCATCCCGTTGCTGCTCGATTTCCAGGCGGCGCGCGATGCCGTGCCCAACATGCCGCTGCCGCAGCACCCGTCCTATCCGGGAGGAGCGGAGCGCGCGCAGTGGCACGTGCGGGAGTCGCTCCGCGTCTTCAAACAGGCCTTCGGCTCGGAGCCGGTCGGCTGCTGGCCCGCGGAAGGGGCAATCAGCCGCGGCACGCTGGAGCTGCTCGATCGGGCCGGCTTCAAGTGGGCGGCCACCAGCGCCAGCGTGCTGCAGGGCGCCCTGGCCCGCAGCGATCCCAAGGGGACGCGCGTTCGCGATCCCGACGCCTACAACCGACCCTACCGCCTGCCCGGCGGCAGCATGCTGGAATTCTTTCGCGACGACACGCTGTCCGACCTCATCGGCTTCACCTACGCGACCTGGCACGGGGATGACGCCGCGCACAACCTCGTCAATGAGCTTGCGCGCCTTGCGAGGCAGTACGCGGAATCCGAAGGCGGCGCTCACCATGCCGTTCTGATCGCCCTCGACGGCGAGAACGCATGGGAGCACTACCCGTTCAATGGGTACTACTTCCTGCGCGCCCTGTATGCGCTGCTGGCGGCGCATCCGCAGTTGGAGCTGACCACACTGTCGGATTGCGTCGCGCGCGGCCTCGAGCCCCGTCCCCTGCAAAACGTCGTGGCCGGCAGTTGGGTTCACGGAACCCTCGCCACCTGGATGGGCGATCCGGCCAAGAACCGCGGCTGGGATCTTCTCTGCGAAGCCAAGCTCGCGTTCGATGGCATCATGGCAGCGGGCGTTCTCGATGCGGCGCAGCAGGCCGCGGCCGAGCGCCAGCTGGCGCTCTGCGAGAGCTCCGACTGGTTCTGGTGGTTCGGCGACTACAACCCCGCCGATGCCGTCAGCCAGTTCGACAGCCTGTATCGCCGCCAGCTCGTCGTCCTCTACCGCCTCCTCGGCCTGCCGCCGCCCGAGAGTCTCTCGCAGCCGATCTCCGTCGGCCGCGGCAGCCCCGAGCACGGCGGCGTCATGAGACGCGCGTTTGGTGGTTGATGGCGCTGGATCGGGGCATCCTGCCCCGCCAAGCGTAGCTACAAGGAGTCTTTGCTATGCGCCTGCCCGTGCTGGATCGGCGTCGTGCCGGAGTGTTGTTGCATCTCGGCTCGCTCGATGCGGCGCTCGGCCGCGGCGGGCGCGCGTTCATCGACTGGCTGGCGGCGGCCGGCTTCAGCGTCTGGCAGATCCTGCCGGCCGGTCCCGCCGGTCCGGACGGCTCGCCTTACTGGGTGCGCTCCGACTTTGCCGGCAACTGCGCCTTCCTCGACCCCGCGGAGATGCCCGCGGCCCAGCCTGCGGAGTACGCCGCGTTTCTCGATGAGACCGGACACTGGCTCGACGACTACGCGCTCTTCGAGGTCCTGAGCGCCGCGCACGCCGGCGCGCCGTGGTGGACCTGGCCCGCGGATCAGCGGGGCCGAAGTCCCGCGGCACTGGCGCAAGCCACCCGCGAGCGGGCGGCGGAACTGCAGCGCATCAGACACGAGCAGTTCGCCTTCTTCATCCAGTGGCGGCGGCTGCGCGCGCACGCCCGCTCGCGGGGCGTGCGCATCCTCGGCGATCTGCCGTTCTACATCGCGCCGCATTCCGCTGAAGTCTGGGCGCACCCCGAGCAGTTCCAGCTCCAGGCCGACGGCCGCCCCGCCGCCGTCGCCGGCGTGCCGCCGGATTACTTCTCACAGACCGGGCAGCTCTGGGGCAACCCGCTCTACGACTGGCGGGAGATGCGACGCGACCATTTCGCCTACTGGCGCGCCCGCGTCCTCGAGCAGCTCGAGCGCGTCGACCTGCTGCGCATCGATCACTTTCGCGCCCTGGCGGCTCACTGGGCGGTGCCGGCCGGCGCCCCCGACGCGCGCGGGGGCGAGTGGCACCTGACACCGGGGCAGGATCTCCTGCGGCTGCTCATGGACGAGCTCGGCGACTTGCCGATCCTCGCGGAGGACCTCGGCGTCATCACCGACGACGTCGTGGCCCTGCGCAAAGGCTTCGGCCTGCCCGGCATGCGCGTGCTGCAGTTCGCCTTCAGCGGCGAGGGCGACAACCCGCACCTTCCGCACATGCACGAGCACGACAGCGTCGTGTACACGGGCACGCACGACAACGACACGACGCTCGGCTGGTACCGGAGCCTCGATGAGGCGACGCGTCGCGGCGTCGACTCCATGCTGCGCGTCGCGCCGGGCTCCATGCCCGATGCCCTCATACACGAGGCCCTGGGCTCCGTCGGGCAGCTCGCCATCCTTCCCGCCCAGGACCTGCTCGCCCTCGGCTCGGAAGCCCGGCTGAACACCCCCGGCACAGTGCACGGCAACTGGACCTGGCGCCTGCCCGCCGGCGCCCTGACGCCGGAGCTCGCCCGGCATTTCGCGCAACTCAACGGCATGTACGGGCGCGCATGATCCGCCCGGGCGCCATCCGGGCAGCCGTCGCCGGGGCGACTGCGCCCCCGTTTGCCGTCGCCTGGCGGCGACGGCCGTCGACGCGACCAACAGCCTCCCTGTACCATTCGGGCATGGTGCGGCCAACAACCCCCCTGTTCCATGCCGGCGTGCGCGCCGTCCCGCGCCGGCTCCCGGCGCTTGCGCTTCTGGGCTGCGCCCTCGCGCTCTCAGGATGCTCGGTCTTCGTGCCGAAGCTGCAGACGCCCAGGCTTTCCATCGTCGACGTCGAGGTGCTCCGGGCCAACTTCCTCGAGCAGCAGCTGCGCGTGCGCATGCGCGTCGAGAACCCCAACGACCGCAGCCTGCCGATCCAGGGCCTCTCCTACACCGTCTACCTCGGCGGCCAGCAGTTCGCAACCGGCGTCTCCGACGCCAGCTTCATCGTCCCCGCCCTCGGCACCGCGGAATTCAACATGGACGTCACCGCGAACGCCGCCGGCGCGCTATTTGCCATTCTCAACGCGCCCCATGGCCAGGGCATCCGCTACCGCATGCAGGGCAGAGTGGAGCTCACCCGCGGCTGGCTGCGCTCCATCCCGTTCCAGGAAAGCGGCGCCTTCACCCTCCACTGACCGGCCCGACTCCGTCCGCGCGGCCCGCACGGTGTGTCCTCTGCGCCCGGGACGTCAACTCTCGAACAGGGCGTCGGCCGTGATCTCGTTCTGGACGATCTCGGCTTTCGAGCCATTGGGCTTGACACCGTGGGTAGTGACCAATGTGAGAAAAATAGCCTTACGAGTACCCGTTGCCCGGCGGAAGGTCTCGCGCTTGGCCAGCAGCTCGCGAGCGTACTTCCTGTCGATGACGAACTCGCCATCGCAGAACTTCATCTCGCACAGATTGATGACTCCGTCGCGGCGGTCGATCAGCAGGTCGATCTGGGCGCCTGTCTCCTCCCGATTCCGGGCGCTGTGGCGCCACGCGGAGCTTTCGGTCTGCACTCCGGAGATCCCCAGTGCCTTTTTGATCTGCGGCAGGTGTCTCAGGCAGAGATTTTCGAATCCGTAGCCGCTCCATGCCTGCCAGCCCGGGGTGCCGTGGATACGCATCCACTGACCTTCACCGTCCGAGCGATCACGCTTGCCCTCGAGCCATCGCAAGTGGAAGAGGCTGAATTCGTCCACTAACCGATAAAGCGAATCGCGCATCGCCCGCCCAAAGGGCCTCATGCGGCAGATGAAGCCGGACGCCTCGAGTTCCGTCAGAGTGGTCGTCATGGTGCCGCCGCTGGGCAGACGACTCATTTTCACGATGTCCTGTCGTGTCAGCCCTCCTTGCTTTCGCGCCAGCGCGCGGATGACCTTTACATGACGCTCGTGGTGCTCGAAAAGAGAGGCATAGAGCTTCTCAAACTCATCGCCGAGAGGTGCGTTGGGTGCAAATAGAATCGCGTCGATGTTCTGCGCGGCCGAGCGGCCTCTTCGCACTTGATCCAGATAGTAAGGAATACCGCCGAGCGCCATGGTCAGTTCGATGAGCTGCCTGCGGTCTAGGTCGAGCCCTCTCGAACGCAGAAACGCCTCCGTCTCGTGGAGTCGAAATGGGTAGAGCGGCAAGCTTCTGGTGACACGATTATGAAGACCGCCGCGCTGGTGCAGTACCTTCGCGATCATCCACGAGGCCGCCGAGCCGCAGATGACTACGATCAGTCCGTCCTGCCGGCTTGCCCACGAATTCCAAAAATGCTCGAAGGCCGCCAGAAAACGGGAGCGCCGCGTCGCAAGCCAGGGAAGCTCATCCAAAAATACCACTTTACGTCCGCGGTTTCGGAGCGCGCCCTCGAGGTACTTGATCAAAGCCTGGAACGCCTCGAACCAAGTTTGCGGCGCCTCGATGGCGTAGCCCGTGACCGCTTCCAGGCTTCGTGCAAAGGCGGCGAGCTGCTGCGCCTGAGGGGAGTCCCTCAAGCCCGTCAACTCGAAGCACAGCTCACGCGCGAAGAAGCTACGAATGAGGAATGTCTTGCCGACACGCCGGCGGCCGTAGACGGCGATCAGCTCGGGGCGCCCGGAGGCGAGAGCATGCGTGAGCTCATCCTGCTCCGCTTTTCGGCCCACGAGCGGAGACGCGACTTTGTCTCCGCTTAAATCATATCTAGCCATAAGCAGGTTCCGTAACGGGTTGTGGCTAAATATACCACCAGTATATCCAGCCACAACTGGTTGTGTGTGCCCCGTTGTGGCCAAATATGGACCTGGCTCAAGGGCGCCGCGCCTTGATCGGTCCCCGCCATGTGGCGCATAATGCGCGTCAGTTGACGGTGCCTGCCATGACCGAGAGAGCCTATTCTGACAAGCCGCGCCGGACCTCGGGCGTAAAGGAATCGGCGCCTGCGCCGTACGCGGCGGCGTTCACCCCCGAGCATATCCGCAAGGGATTACCGATACGCGCCCTGGATCATCTGGCGCAGCTGCTCCAGGTCGATCGGGCGGAGCTGGCCGGGATACTGGGAGTCTCGTTGCGAACCCTGCAGCGCAAGGCGGGCGAGAATCAGCGTTTGGGTCCGGGGGCCTCTGACCGACTGGCGCGGGTGCGACGCATTCTGGATATGGCCACCGGCGTTTTCGGTGAGCAGACCAAGGGTGCCGGGTGGTTGACCTCGAGGAGTCGGGCGCTCGGCGGAGAAGTGCCGCTACACATGCTCGACACGGACGTTGGCACGCAACGCGTACAGCAGGAGCTTTATCAGATTGAATTCGGGTTTCCGTTCTAATGGACCTTTGGCGGTTGTATCGGGCTGCCCACGGCCCAGGGTTGGACGGGGCAGGGGGCCTTCATGCCGCCGGCCGCTGGCATCGACTTGGCCGCCGCGTAGTCTATTTTGGGGCGAGCGCGGCCATCGTGGTGCTGGAGAAGCTTGCGCACGTCGATCCCGACGCGCTTCCGGACGATCTACTGTTGGGGCATTTTGCCGGGGATCCCAGCGTCGAGTCGGTGGCCGAGCCGCTGGATCTGCGCGATCTCCTCGCATGCCGGCTGCGAGGCGAGCGTTTCCTCGAGAGCGGGCGTGCATGCGCTTTGCGGGTTTCATCGGTGGTGCTGCCGGAAGAGATCAACTACCTGGTCGATGCAACCCATCCGGATGCCGCCGATATCCGTCTGGTCTCGGAGCGCGCGTTCGTTTTTGATGAGCGGCTCGTCGCCTGAGGCGGGGAAAGACAGTTGGCGCGACCGGGTCGCGCTTGCGATCTGCGTGCTCTCGGCGGCGTGGGGCGCCGTCGTGATCGCGCTGGGCACCGAGCACGCCGCGCGGGACATCTTGTGGGTTGCGTGCGCGTGGGCGGTTGTCGGCCAGTGGCTCGAGGGCTTCCGCACATTGCGGCAAAGCCCCTTGCGGATCTACCAGGATTACCTTCGAGCCGGCGTGAAGCGGTCACCGCTCGGCAAAGTGGCCCGCTACGGAGCGGTGTTCCTCTTCGTGCTGGCAATCGTCTGGCTGCTTTAAGCAGCCCGGCCCTCTACGCCGTCAGCCTGCGGTAGATCTCCACATACTTCTCTCCCTGTTTCTCCCACGAGAAGTCCTGCGCCATTCCGTTACGCACCATCCGCCACGGTCCTGTAGACGTGGCACGTTGCGTCCAAGCCGTCGTCGGCTTGCGCATTTCTGACACGTCGTGAAAGCACGTTGCGGAGATCACGAAACTCCTCATAACTGCGGGAAAAGCTCAGATTGGCGTCTTGTCTCAATGAGGTGCGTGGCGCATATTGCGCTCATGTTCTTCGCCGCAGTAGACCGACCCTGACAGTTATGAGCGCTTCCTCGAGCGACAACTTGGTATAGTTAAGACGATACTGCGACTGCAGTATTGTGAAGCCTATACCGGCGTGACAGTATAGAAAATACGATACTGAGGACTGCTGGCGTGACGGATACAGACTGGCATTATTCCCGCGAGAAGCTCGCCAAAGAGTATATGGACGAGTTCATTCGCTATGGCTGCAGGGCGCTTGCAATCTTCTCCGAGAGGCAGGTCGGGAAGACCGAGTTCCTGACGCGAGACTTGGCTCCGGAGGCGATCCGGCGCAAGCACTACCCGGTATACGTGGACATCTGGTCCGCACGGGCCGATCCCGCTCGGGCGATCGCAAACACTTTGAAGGGGCACGCTCTCGCACTGCAGAAGTCCGGCCGCCTTGGCCTGCGTGAGCTGTCGCTCACTGCCGGTCTTTTCTCGATGGGCGCAAAGCTCGATGATCTCGACAAGGATCGCGATGCGCACGAACCGGCCGAAACCGTGGACCGCCTGGGCTATTGGGCTTCGAGGCTCGCCAAGGCAACCCGCCGCCGCGGGGTGCTGCTCATGCTCGATGAGGCGCAGTCGCTCGCCGCTTCACGCAACGCCTTGAATGAAATCTCTGCGTTGCGGGCCGCCTTCCAGATGAATCCCGGCAAATTCGCGCCAGTTTTCACCGGATCCTCGCGGGTCCGCCTCGAGCAGCTCTTCAATGACAGCAACGCCCCGCTTTTCAAGTACGGCGATGAGGTCGAGTTCCCGAGTCTCGACGCGGGGTTCGTCAACTACGTCCTGTCGCTCGCGCGGAAGCTCTCGAACCTGCGGCTGGACCCGAAGGGTGCTCTCGCGGTATTCGAGGCGCTCGGCCACCGGCCAGGAGAGTTCATCGGGCTAGTGCGCTCGATGATGCGCGCGGGGATCTCAAACTTTGCCGCCGGTCTCGCGAAGAAGCTCCTCGCGGATCAGGAGCGCGCGCGAGTGGCAGTTCAGATGTATGGCCTCACCGAGCTCGAGCGCTTGGTGCTTCGGCGCATCGCCGGCTGGGGCGATCCCTTCTCCGCCGAGGCGCTCGACTGGTACGGCACGCAGAGCGGCCCCGGAGCGAGGACACCTACGAAATCGGCGGTTCAGTGGGCGCTGCGAACGCTCCGCAACCGGCTTCTCATCGAGAGCGATTCGCAGACCGGCCGCTTTCGGGTGGGCGATGAGCGGCTCGAGCATGCCCTGAGTGGGCCCGAGCCTCTCAAAGCGGACGGGTGAGCGCCCTGCACGACCTGCACCTCTTCGCCTGACGGACGTCGACTACCGATCCGTCGTCAGCCTGCGGTAGATCTCCACATACTTCTCTCCCTGTTTCTCCCACGAGAAGTCCATCGCCATTCCGTTACGCACCATCCGCTGCCATTGCGCGGGCTCGGCGTAGAGGTCGAGCGCCATGTTGAGCGCCCACTCCAGCGCCTCGGAGTTGAAGTCGTTGAACACGATCCCGGTGCCCTGGCCGCTCTGAGGATCGTAGTGCTGCACCGAGTCCGCGAGTCCGCCGGTGCGCCGCACGATCGGTACCGTTCCGTAGCGCAGGCTGTACATCTGGTTGAGCCCACAGGGCTCGTAGAGCGAGGGCATGAGGAACATGTCGCCGGCCGCCTCGATCCAGTGCGACAGCTCATCGTCGTAGCCCCGCCGGAATGCCACCCGGCCGGGGAAGCGCTGCGCGAGCTCGGTGAGAAAGCGCTCGTACTTCGGCTCCCCGCTCCCCAGGGCGACGAACCCGAGGTCGCGCCACTCCAGCAACTGCGGCAGGGCGTCGAACATCAGCTCGATACCCTTCTGCGCGGCCAAGCGGCTCACCATGCCCGCGAGCGGCGCCGTCACCGGCACAGTCAGCCCCAGCCGCTCGATCAAGGCGCGCTTCAGCCCTGCCTTGACGGAGAGAGTGTCCGGGCCGTAGTGCTCCGGCAGATACCGATCGTTGCGCGGATCCCAGATGTGGTAATCGACGCCATTCAAGATGCCCGTCAGCGCGTCTCGTCGCATGCGCAGGGAGTCCTGAAGCCCCATCCCATACTGGTCCGTGCAGATCTCGAGCGCGTGCGTGGGACTGACGGTGGTGATCGCGTCCGCATACAGGATCCCGTGGCGGAGCGGGTTGATCTTCCCCGCGCGCAGCTCGTCCTGGTGCAGCATGTAAGTCTTGGGGCCGAGCTCCAGGTCCGCGACGGCCGTCGCGCTGAAGACACCCTGGTAGCCGATGTTGTGGATGGTCAGCACCGAGCGCGTGCGCGCAAAGAGTGGTGCGCCCTCGAACAGCGCCTTGATGAAGAGCGGTCCGAACGCGGTGTGCCAGTCGTTGCAGTGCAGGATCTGCGGCGACCACTGGACGCGCTGACACACGGCCAGCACCGCGCGGGTGAAGGCCAGGAATCGCAGGTGCTCGTCCGGATCGGTCGTGTAGATCGCCGGACGTCCGAAGAGCACCGGACAGTCGATCAGATACACCAGAGCGTCCGACCCCGGAAGCGGGGTCGTGACGACGGAGATGACATAATGATGGGGCCCGACCTGCAGCGGAACGTGCTGCAGCCCATCGACCGGCCGCATCGGGAATTGCGACCGATCTATGGACGCATAAAGGGGCGTGAACAGCCGGACGTCGTGACCAGCGGCAACCAGATCCTTCGCCAGAGCGCCGGCGACATCGGCCAGCCCGCCAGTCTTGGAGAGCGGCGCCACCTCGGCGGAGAGCAGGCAGACGCTCAGACTCATGCTCGCCTCCGGAGGGCTATCATGACGCCGGCGCCGGCAAGGCTCCCTCTGCCCCCACTCATGCAACGCTTTCTCATTGGACTCACGCTCGTGCTGCTGCTGGTCGTCTCGATCGGTATCGGCATTGCCGTGGCCCGGTGGCCGGAGTGGCGCCACTTCGTCTTTTAGGCGGCTGACCCCCCATTCGGAGTGTCAATCGGCCGAGGCTAAAGCTAAGTTACTGATTATTAAGGGGTACAGTCCCCGATCGCCCTGCCGCGGCGCCGCTCCCTGGTAGACTATGCTCATTCTCCCGCTTCCGGCCAGCCCCGTTTTGGGCGTCGATGCGCTGCTTGCCGGGACGAGAAGAGATCATGTCAGCCTCGCCATACAAGCAATTAGAGCAGGAGTTCAAGCGACTCCACGCTTTTCGCGGAGCCTTGTCGCTCCTTCGCTGGGACGCCGCCGTCATGATGCCGCGCGGCAGCGCGGACGTGCGCGGCGAGCAGCTCGCCGCCCTGGAGACCGAGCACCACGCGCTCCTCACCGCCCCGCGCATCACCCGTCTGCTCGACCGTGCGCAGGCCAATACCCAGGGCCTGCAGGATTGGCAGGTGGCGAACCTGCGCGAGATGCGCCGCCAGCGCGACCACGCCATCGCCACGCCGGTGTCTCTGATCTCGCGGCTCGCCCGGGCGACCTCGCGCGCCGAGGTTCGCTGGCTCGAGGCCCGCCAGCAGGGCAAGTTCGAGCTCTTTGCGCCGCACCTGGAGGAGGTCGTCCACCTGGTCCGCGACAAGGCGGCGCTGCTCGGGCAGGCTTTGAATCTCGCGCCCTACGATGCGCTGGTGGACGAGTTCAGCCCAGGCATCACCACGGCCGATATCGACGCCATGTTCAAGGGACTGTCACGGCGTCTGCCTTCGCTCATCCGCGAGGCGATCGTGGTGCAGGAAAGCCACCCGCACGCGCCACTCACCGGCAAGTTCCCGGCGGGCAAGCAACGGGCGCTCATCGTGGAGGTGATGAAGCAGATCGGCTTCCCCTTCGACCGCGGGCGCCTCGACGAGAGCGAGCATCCGTTCACGGAAGGCGTCCCGGGCGACATCCGCGTCACTACGCGTCTCGACCCCAACGACCTCTTTTCGGGCCTGCTGGGCGCGCTGCACGAGACCGGTCACGCGATGTACGACCTCGGACTGCCGCAGGACTGGCGTGACCAGCCCGTCGGCCGCGACCGCGGCATGGCCCTGGAGGAAAGCCAGTCGCTGCTCGTGGAAATGATGATCTGCCGCACCCGCCCCTTCGTACGCTACGTGCAGCCGCTCATCGTGAAGCACTTCGGCGTCGGCGGGCCGGAATGGGACGTCGACAACATCTATGCCCATCTCACGCGCGTGCGGCGCGGCCTGATCCGCGTGGATGCCGATGAGCTCACGTATCCCCTGCACATCATGCTGCGCTACGAGCTCGAGAAGCAGCTGCTGAGCGGCGCCCTGGCGGTGCGCGACCTGCCGGATGCCTGGAACAAAGGCATGGAAGAGCGGCTCGGCATCCGTCCCGGCAACGACAGCGAAGGCTGTCTGCAGGACGTGCACTGGGCCGTCGGCTCCTTCGGGTATTTCCCCTCATATGCGCTGGGGGCCGTGATCGCCGGCCAGCTCTACGACAGCCTGCGCAACGACGTGCCCGCGCTCGACGAGCAGCTCGCGCGCGGCGAGTTCGCGGGGCTGCTCGGGTGGTTGCGCACGCACGTGCATGGGCTCGGCGCCAAGGTTCCAGTGCAGGACCTGCTCCGTGCCGCCACGGGCAAGCCCCTGTCCGCCTCTGCCTTCATCCGTTACGTCGAGGCCAAGTATCTGGAAGCGGCGCCCAGCGAGGCCGCCGCCTAGATGACATCGGCAAGCCCGTCGCGCACCCTGGCGCGCCTGCAGGCGCGGCTGCGCGGCCAGGTCGGCAAGGCGATCGAAGACTTCCGCATGATCGGTCCCGGCGACCGCGTCATGGTTTGCCTGTCAGGGGGCAAGGATTCCTACACTCTGCTCGACATCCTCCTGTCGCTGCAGCGCAGCGCGCCGGTCGAGTTCGAGCTGCTGGCCGTCAATCTCGATCAGAAGCAGCCCGGGTTCCCCGAGCACGTCCTGCCGGAGTACCTGACCTCGCTCGGCGTGCCGTTTCACATCATCGAGCAGGACACGTATAGCGTCGTCAAGCGCGTCATTCCCGAGGGCCGCACCCTCTGTGGCCTCTGCTCCCGTTTGCGCCGCGGTGCGCTCTACCGTTTCGCTGCCGAGAACGGCATCACCAAGATCGCCCTCGGCCATCACCGCGACGACATCGTCGGGACGCTCTTTCTGAATCTGTTCTTCGGCGGCCGCCTCAAGGCCATGGCGCCGAAGCTTCTCTCCGAGGACGGCCGTCAAATCGTGATCCGCCCGCTCGCCTACGTCGCCGAGCGCGACATCGAGCGCTACGCCCGCGGCCGCCAGTTCCCCATCATTCCCTGCCGGCTCTGCGGCTCGCAGGACAACCTGCAGCGCGTCGCCGTCAAGCGGATGCTCGCCGACTGGGAGCGTGCCTACCCGGGCCGCACCGAGAGCATCTTCTCCGCGTTGCGCCACGTCGAGCTCGGGCACCTGGCCGACCCCCGCCACTTCGATTTTGCCGCTCTGGACGAGCAGCGCATCCGCACGATGACCCTGGACGAAGAGGAGAGTTTGATCGCGGCCGCGACCGCCAGCCGATAATCGGCAATGGCATAATCGGCAATGGACGTCGCTCGCCCGCTCCCCAACACCTACTGGGCTCTCCCCGGCCTGCTCCTCGCCGGCGAGCATCCCTCCGGCCTCACCGGCGAGGCCACCCGCCAGCGGGTCAGCGCCCTGGTCGCGGCCGGCATCGAATGCTTCCTCGACCTGACTCATCCCGACGAGATCGAGCCCTACGATCAGGCGCTCCCCTTCCACATCGAGTACCTGCGCAAGCCCATCCGCGACCACGGCCTGCCCGAGAGGCGCGAGCACATGATGGAGATCCTCGACTGCCTGCACGATGCGTTGCGCGCCGGCACGCCCGTGTATGTGCATTGCCGCGCGGGTATCGGCCGCACGGGGATGGTGGTCGGGTGCCTCCTGGTCGAGCGCGGCCTGACCGGCGAGCAGGCGCTCGATCAGCTCGCGGCGCTCTGGCGGCAGTCCGAGCGCTCCCAGGTCTGGCCCAGCGTTCCGGAGACCGCCGCGCAGACCGACTACGTCCGCTGCTGGGTCCCCCGCGAGCAGCCGTTCTCGGCCGCCCCGGTGGATCCGCTTCTGGACTCCGCCACGCTGGCCGCCGCCCGGAGCCTGCGCGAGCGCTTCCTCGGCGCTCTGCTCGGTCTCGCCGCCGGCGATGCCGTGGCCGCCGCGACCCAGTACCGGCGCCCCGGCACCTTCGCGCCCGTGGGCGACCTGCTCGGCGGCGGCCCGTTCGCGCTGCCTCGCGGCGCCTGGAGCGACGACACCGCGATGGCGCTCTGTCTGGCCGACAGCCTGCTGGCGGCCGACGGCTTCGATGTCCGCGACCAGGTGGAGCG
>JASHVV010000395.1 GCA_030044385.1 Gammaproteobacteria bacterium | reverse complement strand
TCTTGATGAAACTGAAGATGTAGTCCCAGCGCCCGCAGTTGAGTCCCGCGCAGTGCTCGCGCAGCTCGTAGAGGATCTCGTCCATCTCGAACGCGGCGAGGATCGTCTCGATGAGCACGGTCGCCTTGATCGTGCCGCGCGGGATGCCGAGCGCATCCTGAGCGGCGAGAAACACGTCGTTCCAGAGGCGCGCCTCGCGGTGACTCTCCATCTTCGGCAGGTAGAAATAAGGACCCGTCCCCACCCGCGCCAGCGCCTCGTGATTGTTGGCGAGGTACACCGCGAAGTCGAACAGCGCGCCGGAGACCGGCTCACCGCCGATCAGGACATGCTTCTCCGTCAAATGCCAGCCGCGCGGCCGCACGATGAGGGTCGCCGTCCGGTCCGCAAGCCGGTAGACCTTGCCCGTGGCGGGATCCGCGTGGCTGATGGTGCGCCGGATGGCGTCGGCGAGGTTGACCTGGCCGCGCACGATGTTTTCCCAGGTCGGCGAGCAGGAGTCCTCGAAGTCCGCCATGAAGCAGCGGACCGGCGCGTTGAGCGCGTTGATGATCATCTTGCGGTCGACCGGGCCGGTGATCTCCACGCGGCGGTCCTGCAGGTCCGCCGGCACCGGCGCGACGCGCCAGTCTCCGGCCCGGACAGCGGCCGTCTCCCGCAGAAACTCCGGCAGGACGCCCGCATCCAGCTCCTGCTGCCGGCGCCCCCGCGCGGCCAGCAGCTCCAGGCGGCGGGCGTCGAATCGCCGGTGCAGGCTGGCGAGCAGCTGCAGGGCGAGCGGTGTCAGGACTTCCGCGGATCGCTCGATCCGCGGTCCCAGGACTTCCACGGGGGAGCCGGCCGGCTCCCGGGAATAGACGAGCTCGTCGGGTCTGGCGTTCATGGGAGGCAGCATACCCCGCTCCTGTGCGCGAATTTGACTGGAGAAACTTCACAGTGTTAATTTCACCCCACCACCACCGGACCGCGACGCCATGGCACAACTGCTGCGCAAAGGTCACTTTCTCGGCGCCAAGCTGCGCTCGATCCGCAAGCGCAACGGCCTCACGCTCGAGGAGCTGTCCGCGCGCTGCATCCAACGCAACGCCGAGCATGCGCCCTCGGTCTCCTACCTGAGCATGATCGAGAGCGGCAAGCGCTCGCCCTCGGCCGAGATGCTCGAGCTCCTCGCCGGCGTGTTCCAGCGCGATGCGCAGTGGTTTCTCGACGAGAGCGCCGACCTCGAGCTGCCGGTCCCCGCCGCGCCCGCCGCCGGCGCGGCCAAAGTTCCGCTCGAGCCCGCGTTCCTCTTCTCCAAGGACGTGTTGCAAGCGGCGATCCCGGAGCTGCTCGCACAGACCGGCACCAGCGGCCGGCAGTTCGCGCATCTGCTCATCCGCTCGCACCAGGAGATGTCGCGCAACGACTTCCCCGACCTCGAGCGCGCGGCGGACGGCGTCGGCGAGCGCAAGTTTCCGCTGTCGGTCGACGACCTGCTCCGCCTCTGCAGGCGCCACGGCCTCGAGGTCCGCTGGTTCGAGAGAAGACCCGTGCTCGCCCGCGACAACGACCGCGAGGTGCGCAGCATGGTGCGCTCCTTCTTCGAGCCGCCGCGCGTCATCTACGCCAACCGCGCGCTGCAGTCGGACCCCGCGCGCCTGAAGTTCGATCTTGCCGCCCACATCGCCCACAAGGTGCTGCACGGCGGCGACGGGCTCAAGTCCGCGCATGCCACCGGCGGTGAGATGGGCGGCAGCCCGGAGGGCGGCTCCGACACCGCGGGCATGAATGCCCAGGACGTCCTGCACGCGTGGCGCGACTTCGAGTGCAGCTTCTTCGCCGGCGCCCTGCTCGCTCCGCGCGTCCCCTTCCGCCGCTTCCTCGCGCGCGAGCGTTACCGGGTGGAGGCCGGCACCCGCCTCGAGCTGACGCCCGCCGTCATCATGCGCCGGATGACCAAGGTGTCCCCGTACCCCTACTGGCACTTCTTCGACGCCTACCCGCCCGGATACCTGCGCGCGGTCTATCGCGGCAACGGCATTCCGCTGCCCTGGGGCAACCTCGCCCAGGTGAGCGACCCCTGCCCCAACTGGGCCGTGTTCCGCATGATCGACGGGCCGCGCGGCGAGACGGGCTCGCAGATCTCCGTTCTGCGCGACGGCGAGCGCTCCCTTCTCTACTGCTGCCACTCCCGGCGGGTGAAGGACATGGCCGGCAACCCGCACGTTCTGTCCGTTGGGGTCGATCTCGCGCCGGCGTTGGACGCCAACGGTGTTGCAAGCAAGGACGTGACCGGCAGCATCTTCGCGGAATGTGTCCATCGCCGCGGCCAGGGCCGGATCCCCGCGGCCGCCACCGAGGCCCTCATCGCCGCCGCCAACGTGCTCGACATCGCCTGGATCGAGGACGCCCTCGAGCAGCCGGCGCGCATCATCTGCCCGCGCAGCAGCCGCTGCCCGCGGCCGGAACGGTGCGAGGGCGCGCGAGTGCGGCCGTCGCGCGCCCGGGAGATCGACGATGTCAGGGACGAGATTCTCGGCAGGGAGCCGGCCGAGGAGAGCTGAGCTCGGACGCCGGGACTACCCGACGAAGATCGTTGCCGGATGCTCGATGCGCTCCTTCAGCGCCTGGATCATGGCGGCGGCGTCGTAGCCGTCGACGAAGCGATGATCGAAGGACGAGGACAGATTCATCATGCGCCGTACCGTGATGGCGCCGCCCACGACCACCGGCCGGTCGACCGCGCGATTGATCCCGATGATGGAGACTTCGGGCGC
>JASHVV010000048.1 GCA_030044385.1 Gammaproteobacteria bacterium | reverse complement strand
CCGTGGCGCGGTCCAGCGCGTAGCGGTATTGCCGGCCACGCAGCGTATACAGGACCTGACCCCGGGTGACACGCTGATTCTCCTGCACGTCCACCTGCGCCACGATGCCCGACACGTCGGTCGAGACGCCCACGGTGTTGGCTTCCACGTAGGCGTCGTCGGTCGAGATGGTGCCGCCGGTCGTGGCGTAAAAAATCAGGGCGATGATCAGCGCCAGAGGCAGGAGCAGAAACAACACGACACGCAGTCTGCGCCGGACGGCCGACGGTGCCGGATGAGCCGGGCCGGGAGTGGGGGACGGCGCGTGCACCACCGGGCTCTGGGAGGGCGCTTCCGGCGCGCCGTCCCGCTCGGCGGCCGCGGCAGCCGCGGGCCCGAGCTCGTTCTGGGCGAGCAGCGCCGCGAACTGCTGGTCGTCGATGATGTTCTTGCAGACCAGCAGGCTGCAGCGGATGTGATCGCTCAGATAGGCGCCGCTCGGCCCCGACCACCAGCGGCCGATCGCGCTCTGGCGGCGATGCCCGACCACGACCAGATCCGCCTTCACCTGCTCGGCGTAGGCGGCGATCTCCCGCGCCGGCTCCCCGATGACGAGCTTGCCCGAGGCCTCGAAGCCGAGCGCCGCGAGCCGCGCCATGCCTTCCTGCAGCACGCGCTCGTAATCGACGCGCTGCTGCGCGATGCCCCCGCCGCCGACGCCCTCGCCGAGCTTGGTGCCGGCTGCCTCCCGGATCACGGACAGCACGAACACCTGCGCGCCATACCGCCGCGCCAGCAGCGCCCCCTCACGCAGCGCGGTGCGCCCCTCGATGGAGCCGTCGTAGGCCAGAAGAATTCGCCGGTACACCAGTGATGCCTTTCTTGCCCTTCTTGGATCCGGAAAGGCCCCAGGATACCCCGGGTCATTTACCGATGCAGAAGCTGGCGAAGATGCGGCCCAGCAGGTCTTCGCTGGTGAATTCCCCGGTGATCTCGTTGAGCGCCTGCTGCGCGCCACGCAGCTCCTCGGCGACCAGCTCGCCGGCGCGGCTGTCGCGCAGCCGCTCTTCCGCCGCCGCGACGTGATGGCGGGCGCGGTCGAGCGCGTCCAGGTGCCGCTGTCGAGCGGAGACGGTACCGGCATCGAGCGTCTGATATCCCATGCACGCCTTCAGGTGCGCGCGCAGCACGTCGAGTCCCTGCCCCGTGAGGGCGGACAGCGCGATCCGCGGCGGGCCGGCGAAGGTGTCGGCCACCGGAATGCCCGCCGCCAGGTCGCTTTTGTTGAGCACCAGGGTCACGGGGACGTCGGCCGGCAGCCGAGCTTTCTCCTCACCGTAGGCGGTAGCGTCGGGATCTGCCGCGACGTCGGTGACGAACAGCACCCGGTCCGCCCGCCGCATCTCGGCATGCGCCCGGCGGATACCTTCGGCCTCGACTATGTCAGCGTCCTCGCGCAGACCGGCCGTATCGAGGACATGCAGAGGCATTCCGTCGATGTCGATCCGCTCGCGGACGATGTCGCGAGTGGTCCCCGGAATCGGTGTCACGATGGCCGCGTCGTATCCGGCCAGCCGATTGAGCAGGCTCGACTTGCCCGCATTGGGGCGTCCCGCGATCACGACCGTCATCCCCTCGCGCAGCAGTCGGCCCTGCCGTGCGCTCTGCTCGACCCCGGTGAAGTGGTCGCGCACGGCCTGGAAGCGCGCCTCGAGCTCCCGATCGGCCAGGAAGTCGATCTCCTCCTCCGGGAAGTCGATGGCCGCCTCGACGTAGGTCCGCAGGTCGACCACGGCCTCGGTGAGGCCGCGCACCATGGCGGAGAATTCCCCCTGCAGCGAGCGCATGGCCGCCCGCGCCGCCTCGCGCGAGCCGGCGTCGATCAGGTCGGCGATCGCCTCGGCCTGGGCGAGGTCCAGCTTGTTGTTGAGGAAAGCGCGCTGGGTGAACTCCCCCGGCAGCGCACGGCGCGCGCCAAGCTCCGCGACCCGGGCCACCAGCGCCTCGAGCACCAGGGGCCCGCCGTGGCCGTGCAGCTCGAGCACGTGCTCGCCGGTGTAGGAGCGCGGCCCAGGGAAGAAGATCGCGAGGCCGGCGTCGATCGGCTCCTGCGCGCCGTCGAGGAACCGGGCAAAGCCGGCGCGGCGCGGCAGCGGCAACTCGCCGAGCAACACGGCGGCGATCTCGGGTACCCGGGGTCCCGAGACTCGTACGATCCCGATCCCGCCCCTCCCTGGCGGGGTGGCCGCCGCCACGATGGTATCGGTGCGGCTCATGCTGGTGAGGCTACAGCCGCCACGGGCACTCTTGAAGAGGTGTAGCCGCCGTCTGTCGACGACCCTGTCGCAAGCCGGTCAACCGTTCCGCGGATGGAGCAGCCGCGTCACGGGCCTGACCCTGGTCAGGCCGCCTTCTGGGGCGCGGTGTTGACGCCCAGCCGGCGATTGATGTTCCACTGCTGGGCGACTCCGAGGATGGTGTTCGTAACGTAGTAGAGCACGAGGCCCGCCGGGAAGAACGCGAACATCGCCGACATGGCGATGGGCATGACCATCATCATCTTGGCCTGCGTGGGATCCGGCGAGGTGGGATTGAGCTTGTACTGCACGAACATGGCGACCGCCATGATGGCGGGCAGGATGAAGAAGGGATCGCGCGCCGACAGGTCCTGAATCCAGAACGCGAACGGCGCCTGGCGCATCTCCGCGCTGTACAGCAACACCCAGTAGAACGCGAGGAACACCGGGATCTGCACGATCATGGGCAGGCAGCCCGAGACCGGGTTCACCTTCTCGCGCTTGTAGACATCCATCATGGCGCGACCGAGCTTCTCCTTGTCGTCCTTGTAGGTCTCCTGGATATTCTTGATGCGCGGGCCCAGAGCCTTCATCTTCGCCATCGAGCGGCCGCTCGCCTCGGACAGAGGATAGAGGACGAGCTTCAGGAGGAACGTCACGACGATGATCGCGACCCCCCAGTTGCCGGTGATGGCATGGACCCTGCTCAGCAGCCAGAAGAGCGGTCCCGCGAGTATGGTCAGGTATCCGTAGCCGACGACGTACTTCAGGCTCGGGTCGATCTTCTCGAGCTGCGCATGCAGCATCGGACCGACGAAGAGCGTCTCGTGGAGCGTCGCCGTCGTGCCGGGCGCAATCGCCTGGTCCGGGCCTACCGCGGCCAGAACGTATTCGGTATCTGAGACCTCCGACGTGAAGCGATACGAAGCGCCCTTCGGCGGTACGACCGCGCTCACGAAGTCGTTCTGGGTCGCAGCGACCCAGCCGTCAGTCACCGTCGCCGAGAAATGCTCGTACTTGGAAGGATCGAGCACCACGTATTTGTTGCCGTTCCAGATGGCGGGCCCGTGATAGGCGTAGCTGTTGGGGTTGAAGTAGCTTCGCTTGGTCCGTGGATCGTTGCGGTAGATCTGCGCGTAGGGCGCCACCTGCCACGATGTCGTGCCGTGATTCTGGATCGTGTAATCCAGACCGATGCCGTAGGAGTTCCTGGTGAAGACGTACGTCTTGGTCACCGTGACGCCGCCGCTGCTCCAGGTGAGCGGCACGCGCAGCTCCTTTGCGCCGCCCATGTCGTAGCTTTGTTGGGCTGCCGTGAAGAGGGAGGCGTGGTTCGGATAGGGAGTGTTTCCCGACCCTGTCAGGCCGCCCTGCAGGAGATACGCGGTCGTCGGATTGGAGTCATTCTCCAGTTGCACGCGGGCCGCCTGTCCCTTCACCTCCGCATACTTGAGCAGCTGCACTCCCTCGAGCGTGCCGCCCCGGGTGCTGAT
>JASHVV010000394.1 GCA_030044385.1 Gammaproteobacteria bacterium | reverse complement strand
TTGTCGTCTGGCTTGGCTATGTTGCTATCACATGGGTCACGGCGTGGGCCGTTACTAAATGCCTGCGAACGGGGATCGTTGCCAACAAATGGTTTGGGACCCAATCCAGTCGACGCGAGAATCCGGTGATCTTCTGGCTCTCTCTCTCGCCCGCGATTCTCGTCTTGGTCTTGGAGTTATGCATCGGCGCGTTTGTCGCATATCTATTTTTGAATCCCTAGACCGGACGGTGACGCGTTCGGGCTCGGGCGGGCGCCGCGGGACCCGTTCACGAGACGATACCCTAACCGCAATCTCAACGTCCGCTATCGGGACGCGCGAGAGGCAGCAACGGGTCGACTCCGGACGATGGCGACGCGACGCCTCGAACCCTGGTCGGTACGCCGCGGCGGGCGATGCCAAGGCGAACGATGCCAGCTGGGCGGGGTCTTCAAAGTCCCTTCGCCACGATCATCTTCTCGATCACCTTCGCCTTGTGATCAACGACAAGGTGCGAGTAGCGCTTCACCATGGCCAGCGTCTTGTGTCCGAGCACATCGGCGATCTCGAGGAGCGATGCGCCCTGCGCGGCGAGCATTGAGGCCGTAGTGTGGCGCAGGTCGTGGAATCGAAAGTCACTGATCCCGGCCGCCTCGAGCGCGGTGTACCAGTGCGCGTCGAAGTGCTCATAGGCCGCATCGAGCTGCGGCTTCCCGGTCTCGGGATCGAGTACCACGGTCGGCGACGGAAACAGGTGCTCACTGCGCGCCGAGTTCTGAAGTTTGAGCTGCCGTAACGCTTCCAGCGCCTTGCCTGCGAGCGGCAGCGTCCGTTGCTCCCCGTTCTTCGTGTCGTGAATGGTAGCGCGGCCGGCCTTGAGATCCACGTCGGCCCATTTCAGCGACACGAGCTCGCCGCGACGCGCGCCGGTCGTGATCGCGAGCAGGACCAGGGCGTGAAGCGGCACCCATTCAGAGTTGGCGCATGCATGTAGCAGCGCAGCCCGCTCTTCGTCCGAGAGGAACCGAGTGCGGCCCCTCGGCTCTTTCTTGCGGCGGATGTCGCCGACCGGATTGCGGTCGATCAGCCGGCGCTCTTTGACCGCGAAGGAGAACAGGTGCGAGAGAGTCGCGATGTAGCGGTTGACGGTCGCGCCGCTGCGCCGATATTCCTTGGGCGGGATGATCTCGCCGGTCTTCTTGTCCTTCCGTGGCTTGCCGCGCGTGAAGGTTTCCGCCCCGCAGGCGTCGCGCGCTTTCGAGACGGCATCGGCTGTTATCTCGGCGACGCTCTTGCCGGCAAACTGCTTGGACCACCAGTTGAGCTGAAGCGTGCGGGCGGCGCGCTGCACCTCGTCGAACTCTACCAGGACCGTCTCCGCGTAGTCCTTGGCGAGCGCATCGAAACTCGTGCGCTTCGCGGCGGCGTGCGGGAAGTGGCGGCCCTCCCGGATGGCGGTCTCGATCGACGCGGCCCAGGCTTCCGCTTCCTTCCGGTTAGGGAATGTCGCCGACTCGGACGAGCGGCCCTTTACTCGTACCTGCGCACGATAGGAGACATCCCTCGTGAGCGGCGAGACGATGCGCTGGATTGAAGCCATGTGCGCCTCGGTGCACTGCGTGCAGCGATGAGTAAGTCGCTGCACGGAGTCTGCACCAAATAACGCACACAGTGAAGCTTGCGAGCTCTATCTGCTCACAAGCTACTGATATTTAAGCTGAATTGGTGGGCCGTGTAGGGATCGAACCTACGACCAAGAGATTAAGAGTCTCCTGCTCTACCAGCTGAGCTAACGGCCCATTCGATTGGTGGGGTGGACGATGGGACTCGAACCCACGACAACCGGGATCACAACCCGGGACTCTACCAGCTGAGCTACGTCCACCGTTGTCGCATCCATCCATTCCCCTCCCCCGTGCCCTCCGGGCCCGGGTCACCGCCCGAGGCGGTTGGCGTGCCCGGCAGGACTCGAACCTGCGACCACCGGCTTAGAAGGCCGGTGCTCTATCCAGCTGAGCTACGGGCACGCGGACTGTCGCTGCCTGCCGGACCCACCGCACGGGGGCGCGCATCATACGGAACCGGCCGTGGAAGCGTCAATTTGGGTTTATTCTTCGGGTATCCCATGGCCTCACGACCCCACCGCTCCGCCCCTGGCCCGACCCCCGCCCGCCCCGCTGCGAGCGGCAGCGGCCATGCCGGCGGTGCAGAGGAGCGCGAAGTCGAGTGGCAGCTGGCGGCTCCCGACCTGGCCGTGGTTCAGCGCTGGCTCGATCAGCACGCCACCGTCGACCACCTCAGGATCGAGCCGCTCCCGGCGCAGCATATTCACGATACCTACCTCGATACCGACGATTGGCGCGTATTCCGCGCCGGATTCGCGCTTCGGGTCCGCGACAAGGACGGGTCGGTCGAGGCGACGTTGAAGAGCCTCCACTCTGCGCGCAAGGACGTCGCCGACCGGCGGGAGATCTCCGAGCCCCTGGCCAGGGTCGGGGCCAAGGAGAGGGTCAAGGCTCTGGCTCAGGCCAGAGGCTCCGTCGGGAGCCGCGTCCACGACGTAGCGGGCGTGATGCCGCTTCGCACCCTCTTCGAGGTCCGAACCTCCCGGCGCCGGTACGCGGTTCGCGCCCGCGGGCCCGCCGCGGCCGTGGGCGAGATCGCCCTCGACGAGGCGCGGTTCTCGCGCGCCGATGGCCACCACCGGCCCCTGGTGCTGACGCGCGTCGAGCTGGAAGCGGCCGGCCCCGATCAGGAAGCCCTCGAGCGGCTGGCGCAGCGGCTGTGCGCCGAATGCGGACTGCACCCCGCGACCGAGAACAAGTTTGCCGTGGGCCTGCGGTCGGCGTCTCACGAGCCCCCGCGCCTCAGCGATCCCGACGGGAAGGCGGAGCCCGTGCGGCCCGCCATCGACGCCTCGACCCGCGCCGGCGACTTCGCCGCCACGGTGCTCCGGCAGCTCCTGGAGGAGTGGCGCGCCCATGAGCCCGCGGCCAGGCTGGGCGAGAGCGCGGACAGCCTCCACGCGCTGCGCGTCACCGGCCGGCGCATGGACACCGTCCTCAAACTGTTCGACGACTACCTCCCGACCGCCCTGGTGAAGAGCCGGCCGAGGCTGAAGAGCCTGCTGGATGCATTGGGTGACGTGCGCGACGTGGACATTCGGCTCGAGATGGTGGGCAAGTTCCGCAACGGC
>JASHVV010000393.1 GCA_030044385.1 Gammaproteobacteria bacterium | reverse complement strand
GGACAGTCGGTGACGGCGATCCGCAGCCTGGCGCAGGCGATCGTCGGCCAGTCGAGCCAGCCGCCGATGCAGGCGGCGGCGCGCCTGATCTCGGAGGAGGCCGCCCGGCTCTACGACGCCATGCACGGCCTGATTCCGCGGCTGGCGCCGGCCGCGGCCGACACGCTGAGCCTTGCCGAGGCGCTGGCGGGCCTGGTGCGCGACCTGCAGGGCCGCTACCCCGCGGTGGTGCTCACCCTGCGGCACGATCTGGCCGGTCATCCGGGCCCCGGTGTCTCGCTGGCTGCCTATCGCGTCGTGCAGGAGGGGCTCAGCAATGCTTTGCGCCACGCGCACGCCTCGCGCGTCGATGTCGAGCTGCACGCCGCGGGCCGCAGACTGACCGTGACGGTTGCAGACGATGGTATCGGACTGCCGGAGAACTGGTCCCGGCCGGGACATTACGGGCTGCGCGGGCTCGATGATCGTGTCGGCCAGCTGGGCGGCACGCTGACGGTGCGCAACCACGGGTCCCGCGGCACTCTGCTCGCGGCGGAGCTGCCTTTCGGCGGCCTGCCGCAGGTGAGCGCATGACCCGCGTTCTGCTGGTGGACGATCACGCGGTGGTGCGCACCGGCTTTCGCCTGCTGCTGCAGGCCCGGCCCGACGTGACCGTGGTCGGAGAGGCCGAATCGGGCGAGGCCGCCTGTCAGCGCTACGTCGCGCTGTCGCCCGACGTGGTCGTCATGGACATCGCGATGCCCGGCATGGGCGGTATCGAGGCCCTGCGGCGCATCCGCGCCCATGACCCGCGGGCGCGGGTGTTGGCGCTGTCGGCGCACGATGATCCGCTGCATGCCCGGCGGGCCTTGCGGGAGGGGGCGTTGGGATTCCTCTCGAAGCGCAGCGCCCCGGAGGCCTTGCTCGAGGCGGTTGCGGATGTAGGTGCCGGGCGCCGATACATCGATCCGCGCGTCGCGCAGACGCTGGCGCTCGAGGACATCGAGGGGGCGGAGTCATCGCCGATCCAACGGCTGTCGGAGCGGGAGTTCGACGTCTTCATCCGCCTGGCGCGCGGCGCCAGCGTGCAGCGTATCGCGGATGACCTGAGGCTCTCGGCCTCCACCGTCGGCACGCATCTTTACAACGTCAAGCAGAAGCTCGGCGTCTCCAACCAATCCGAGCTGACGCTGCTCGCCATTCGCCACGGCCTCATCGAGGCATAAGCGAGCCCGCGGGGGCCGGCAAGCCGACCCGGCGCGCGGTCAGGCGCTCCAGCGAGCGGCGCGCGGCGGCCTTGGCGATGTGCTTGCACCAGAGCGGCGTCTCGCACCGCCCCTGGCGGCGGAAGCTCTCGCAATCGCAAATCCACTCGATGTGCTCGCCGCTCGTGCACAACACCTGCACGGTGCGGTTGGCGAAGAAATACGTGCCGAGGACCGTGGCGTCACCGCGTCGAGCCGAGCGTTTGGGGAGCCTGAAGGGCATGAGCCGGAGCATAACCCGGACCGATTGTGGAGCGCTTGTGCATAACCTGTGCACGGGCTGTGATTTCGCGGCGACCCGGCACGGGGACGCGCCCCGCTAGCCGATGTCGGCGAGGGCCGCGGGCACGTGCCGGCGCAGCAGCGCGTTCCGTACCTGCCACTGCGCCGCGGCATCGAGGGTCTCGAGGAAGCGCACCTCGCCTCCCGCCAGCGTGGCGATCGGCAGGCCGTCACGGTAGAGCACTCTGTTGCCGGCGAGAGCGGGCAGCCGGGGGCCTGGCGTCAGGATCCCGAGCAGGTTGAGCGGGTCGGCCGCGCAGAGCGACACCCACTCCGCCTCATGCGGCCGGCGGCGCACCTCCCGCAGCAGTCCGACCGCCTCCGGGGCGGCGAACTGCTCGCCGGAAAGGCCGGCGACGAAACGCCCGCCGCGGATCTCGCCCCGGGCCTCGAGGCGCCGATAGCAGAAGAGGAGCTCCCGCCACGGCGGCAGCCAATCCGCCTCGCGCGCGATCAGACGCCAGAATACGACACCCCAACGCCGTAACAGCCCTCGTGCAACGAGCTCAACGGTGTCAGCGTCCGCACGATTGTCCGCAGTGGCGTTCGGCTCGCGGTGTACCCGCGCCCACCGGCCCGCGGAGTCCATGCCGAAGAGCGCTCGCCGGCGGCGGTGCGGACCCGTGGAGGATCTGCGGCGCTCCGACGGGACCAGCAAGGCCCGCAATCCGCCGAAGCTGTCGGAGTTGACGCCGCCCAGGCCCACGAGCTCCGCCAGGCCTTCCTCCGCCTGCGACGGCAGGAGTCCCGTGCTCTCCACGATCTCGTCGAAGAATGACGCGCCGTGAGCGCCGAGGTGTTCCAACACCCTGCGGGCGCTCGATGACGGCGCATCTGCATCGACCGGGCCCGCGAGCGCCGCCCAGGCCCGCAGGTGACGCCGGCCGAGCAGTGCGATCGGGGTGCCGCGGACCGGGCCCGCGCCCGGGCCGGATTCGGCTTTGCGCCGCGCCAGCCGCGTCCAGACGAAGCGCCCGGCGAGACACTGCTCATCGAGCCACGCCGGGTCGTACTCATTGATCCGCGCTGGCAGGATCTCCGTCTCCCAGGCGCCTGCCGGAGCCTCGAAACCCTCTAGCTGCGCGAGTACGGCGGCGATGGCGTCAGGCCCTTCCATGCGCGCGCGCGGTGCGGCTCGCTGCCATTCCAGGAGGAACCGCAGCAGATCCCGCGGCTCGACCGGCTCGATCTCCGCGCGCAGGCGCTTTACCGTGTAACGGTGGATGCGCGCGAGCAGGCCGCGCTCGCACCATTCCCCTTCCTCGGGCGCCTCCGCGGTGAATCGGCCGTGCATGACCGATCCTTCCGCCTGGAGCGCTGCCAGCGCCGGCGCCAGGCGTGCCGCCGGTACGCCGATCGGCGCCGCCAGGGCCGCGGCGGACACGGG
>JASHVV010000392.1 GCA_030044385.1 Gammaproteobacteria bacterium | reverse complement strand
TGGGGAAGATGGCCGGCCAGAGCACGGCATTGGCGAAGCCGAGCGAGGCGACGAACAGCACGCTCAGCATGCCGTGCGTCAGGGTGATCGCGACCGTCAGAGCCATCCCCGCCCCGGCGGACAACGCCAGCGCACGCTGCTGGCTCAGGCGCTTCGGAATCAGCACGATACCGCAAAGGTAGCCGAGAACCATGGCCCCCAGCGTGAAACTGGTAAAGAAGCGGGCTGTCTGGATGGAAATGTGCAGCGCCTGGCCGTAGAGCACGATGGTGTCTCCGGCAATCACTTCGACAGCCATCTCGAAGAACAACGCCCAGAATCCGAACAGCAGCAGCGGATGCTGCAGCCAGCGGAATCTCCCTCCCGCCCCCGTCCCCGGCTCGATCGGCGGCTCCTGCGGCTCCGGCAGTCCCGACCGCTCGACGCCGACGGCCACCACGAGCAGTCCAATGGCCATCGCCAGGTACGGCGTGATCAGGCGATGAGCCAGGCTGGCAAGCGCTGCGCCGGCCGCCGGCCCGTGGCCGGCCGCTATCCGGTCGAGACCCTCCAACACCAGCGCGCCCAGCACCATCGGACTGATGGCGCCCGCGAGCTTGTTGCATACCCCCATGATCGAGACGCGCCGGGCCGCACTGTCGAGCGGCCCCAGAATGATGACGTATGGATTGGCCGCCGTCTGCAACAGGCAAAGCCCGGCACCCTGCACGAAGAACCCGGTGAGGAAGAGGCCATACGAGCGCAACAGCGCCGCCGGCAGAAATACCAGGTTGCCTGCGGCCATGACCCCCAGCCCGAGCGCCATGCCACGTCTATAGCCGGTCACGTTGAGAACGCGCGCCGACGGGAGCGCCATCACGAAGTAGGCGATATAGAAGGCGAAGGTGACCAGCAGCGCTTCGAAGGTATCCAGCCGGCAGACGACCTTGAGGAACGGGATGAGCACTCCATTGAGCCAGGTCACGCAGCCGAACAGGGCAAAGAGCCCGGCCATCAGCGCCAACGCCCGCCCGTCGGATCGGCCCATGCTCATTCCTTCACGGTCATGCTGTTGGGCAGACTCCAGATCTGCGACGGCAGATTGTCGCCGCAGGCGCCGACCGCGAGCGCACCCCGCGCCGACCCAGTCAGGCACCGGCCGCTCGCCGAGTTGATCAGCTTGCCGAGCAGGTCGTAATGCCACACCTGGGCCGCGGTGGAGCGGCATGCGGCGAGGACCGCCTGGTCGCCTCTTTGCGCCAGGCACCTGTCCCCGGAGCGCAGCGCGCCGTTGCGCATGACTCGCCACGTCTGCGCGGCGGCGCCGGCACACTCCTCGGCGCCGGCGGCGGCCAGGCAAAGGGTGTAGCGGGCCGGATCGGGATTCGCCTGGTTCGCATCGGCCGGGCTCGGCACGATGCGCGTGATGGCGCCGATCCGCGCCGGCGCGCCGCAGGCGCCATCCGGCCGGATCGACCAGATGGCCGTATCGTGCGCCGCGACATCCGCCCGCAGGGCGGCGACCGCGGGCCGGCGCGCGCCACTCCAGAGATTCCGGGCATCGAAGCGGCAACCGCGCCCCACGAAACCGAGGTCGGCGGGAAGCAGTCGCACCGCCAGCGCCGCCGCGCCGCGGTTGAGCACCGCGACGGCATAGTGTCCGTCCCGCAGCGGCTTCACCAGCACGTCGCTCGAGGGACTGCGCCGCAGCAGGGTCGCCATGCGGCCCAGCGGGTCCTGATCGACCGCCAACACCGCGCGGTTGCCGAGAATACGGACCGCCGCGGGCGTCAGCCGGCCGAGATCGGAGCTGAGAATCAACGGCGCGGACATCATGGACCACAACGCCAGCTGACTGCGGGTTTCCGCGAGCGTCATGCCGCCGTCGCCGCCAATGATGAAGTCCGCATCATTCCAGTTGCCGGGAGTCTGAAAACGGCCGAGAGGCAGATTGTATGAGTAGTTCCACAGCACGCTGGCGAAGCGGGAGCGCGCCGGATCCTTGGCATCGTAGGTGTCGATATCGGTGCCTTCGCGCCAGAGCTGGCCGTAACCGCGCACCCAGCGGAGCACGTCGTACCACGCCGGCTCGCCCTGAAAGTAGGCCGGCGCCGACTCGGAGAACACGATGGGTCGATGCACCTGGCGCAGCGCGCTGCTCTCGGCGCGATAGGCGGCACGATAGGCGTCATTCGCCGACTCGCCCTTGCGCTGGCTGACGTTGCATCCATCGAGCTTGAGATAGTCGACGCCCCAGGATGCAAACAGCCTGGCGTCGGCGAGAAAATGCGCCGCGCCGCCCGGGACATCCCTGGGCTCACCGCTGCCGGCAAACCCGCCGCAGGTCGCATAGCCGGCGTCCTCGTAGATGCCGAACTTCAGCCCGAGGGCGTGGATGGCGGCGGCCACCGGCTGCATGCCGTGCGGAAACCGCGCCGGATCGGGCTGCAGGTTGCCGCGACTGTCGCGCCGAACCGTCATCCAACAGTCGTCGATGGTGACCGTATCGTAGCCGCGCGCCGCCAGCCCGGTCCTCACCAACTCGCGGGCGTTCGCCAGAATGGTCGCCGCCGTGTAATGGCACTGATAGTGGGCCCAGTCGTTCCAGCCCATGGGCGGCGTGGCGGCCAGCCGGCTGGCCGCGGCTGCGCACGCGCCCGGTCCGGTCCAGCCCCCCAGGCACACGAGGAGAGCTGCCGAGGCAGCGGCCAGCGATGGAAAGCGGTTCGTATGAGGCATGGTGTTCTCGCGGCTCGGACGGAAAATGGAACTTTATTCCATTTGATTGAATTATTTTTCATCGCCGGGTCCCCGTCAAGTCCGGCGTGCTATCATTTGTAACCCCCAAAGAAGAACGCCGAGCCGCAGCAGCGTACCCGCGCGTTATCGGCAGACTTGCCGCAAGGAGACCCCGTCGTGCACCGGCTTCGCTCCTCCCTCACGCTCGCCTCGACCGCCGTCCTGCTCGCCACCGCGCCCACGCTGCTGCCGGCGCAGATGCCGCAGCCACCCGCTGCCCAGGGCATCGTGCTGCGCAACATGGATCGGAGCGTAAAACCGGGCAATGACTTCTACCGATACGCCAACGGCTCGTGGGTGTCGCGGACGACGATTCCGGCTGACCGGGCCGAGGTCGGCGTCTTCACGACTCTGCTGAACAAGAGCCGCAGGGACGTGGCCACCCTCGTACGGCAAGCGGCGCAAGCGCACGCGCCGGCAGGCTCGAACGAGCGCAAGATCGCCGATCTGTATGCGTCCTACATGGACACGAACACCCTGGACTCGCTGGGACTGAAGCCGCTGCGGCCGGAACTGTCGCAAGTGAACGCGATCCGCAGCCAGCGGCAGCTGGCGGCAGTGCTGGGCAGCCTGCTGCGCGCCGACGTCGACCCGCTCAACGACACCAACTTCCACACCATCAATCTCTTCGGGCTGTGGACCTCACCCGGGTTCAGCAGCCCGGCGGACTATGCCGTCTATCTTCTGCAGGGCGGGCTGGTGCTGCCCAGCCGCCAGTACTATCTGGACCCTTCCGCGCACATGCGGCAGATCCGCGCGCAGTACGCGCAGCACATCGCGGCCATGCTGCGGCTGGCCGGCTACACGCAGCCGTCGGCGCGAGCCGCGAGGGTCCTCGCGCTCGAGCAGGCCATTGCCAAGGTCCAGGTGAGCCTCGCGGACGACGAGATCGTCCAGAGGGCCAACAACGTCTGGACTCCCGCCGACTTCGAGGCCAAGGCTCCGGGCCTGGACTGGAGGACGTACTTCGCCGCGGCGGGGCTCGAGCATCAGCAGGACTTCTACGTCTGGCAGCCGTCGGCGTTTGCCGGAGTGTCGGCGCTCGTGGCCTCGAAGCCACTGGCCGCGTGGAAGGACTGGCTGGCGTTTCATCTGCTGGAGGAATACGGGCCGTTCCTGTCACAGCCGTTCGCGCAGGAGACGTTCGACTTCGAGGGCAAGGTGCTGACGGGCGTGCCGCAACAGCCCGCGCGCTGGAAGCGCGCAGTCGACCTCGTCAACGCTTATCTGGGCGATGCCGTGGGACAGCTCTACGTCGCGAAGTACTTCCCGCCGCAGGCCAAGGCGGCGGCGCGGGATATGGTGGCGCACCTGATCGCCGCCTGGCACCAGCGGCTGGAGGCGCTGACGTGGCTGGCTCCCGCGACCAAGGCGGAAGCCATTGCGAAGCTCGATGCGATCTATGTCGGAGTGGGTTATCCGGAGACCTGGAAGGACTACTCGGCCTACGTGGTGAAGCCGGACGACCTCCTGGGCAACGTCTGGCGCGCCCAGCTCTGGAAGTATCGCTACAACCTCGACCGCATCGGCAAGCCGGTCGATCGGCACGAATGGTGGATGGAGCCGCAGACGGTGAACGCGGTCAATCTGCCGTTGCAGGATGCGCTGAACTTCCCGGCGGCGATTCTGCAGCCGCCTTTCTTCGATCCCGAGGCGCCGGCGGCGCACAACTACGGGGCGATCGGGACCATCATCGGGCACGAGATCAGCCACACCTTCGACGCGGAAGGCAGCGCTTTCGACGCCCAGGGACGGCTGCGCAACTGGTGGACTGCGGCCGATCACCAGCACTTCGACCAGGAGGCAAAGGCTCTGGAGGAGCAGTACGACCGCTACCAGGCGCTGCCGGGGCTGCACGTCAACGGCGAGCAGACGATCGACGAGGACATTGCCGACCTGGGAGGCCTTATGGCCGCTCACGAGGCCTATCGCGACTCGCTGGACGGCGAGGCGGCGCCGAGGGTCGACGGCTTCACCGGCGACCAGCAGTTCTTCATCGCCTTCGGGCAGAACTGGGGCTCGAAAGCACGGCCGGCCGCTCTCCGGTCCCAGGTGCTCAGCGATCCTCACGCGCCGGCGCAGTTCCGCGCAGACACGGTGCGCAATGCCGATGCCTGGTACAAAGCCTTTGATGTCACGCCGGGAGAGACGTTGTATCTACCGTCGGACAAGCGAGTGCGAATCTGGTAGAGGGCACTGAGCCGCCGCGCGGTAGACTTAGGCGGGATCCGTCCGTGCCGTACCGTTTCTGGAGCCTCTGGAGCCGCCTTGCCCCCTTCCGCAGTCGCGTGGTTTCTGCCGTGGGAGTTCTCGCCGAATGTCCTCGTGACGATTGCGCTCGCGCTCACGCTCTACACCGTCGGCACCAGGCGTGCGGAGCCTCCGGCTCCCGCCTGCCGCCGCATTGCCTTCTACGCCGGCCTCTTCCTCATCTATTGCGCGCTGCAGACGAGCTGGGACTACTACGCCAGCCACATGTTCTTCGTCCACAGGCTGCAGCACTTCATCCTGCATGACGTCGGACCGGCGCTGCTCGCCGCCTCGGCACCCGGCGCGGCGCTCGCAAATGGATTACCCCGCCGGCTTCGCCGAGGCGTGGCGCGGGCGATCGCCCGGCTGCGCCCCGTGACCCGAGTGATCTTCGATCCCTGGACCGCGACCGCGCTGTACGTTGCCAGCCTGATCATCTGGATCTGGCCGTCCCTGCACTTCGACGTCATGCTGAGCGACCGGCTCTACCGACTCATGAACTGGAGCGTGGTGCTCGGCGATCTGCCGTTCTGGTGGCTCGTCCTCGATCCGAGACCGTACCCGCTCGCGCGCGTCAAGGGCGGCTACCGCCTTCTCATGCTGTTCATCGTCATGTTGCCGATGATGTTGGCAGGCGCCATCCTCGGCCTGTCGCGTCACGACCTCTATCCCGTGTACGGCGTTTGCGGGCGCTTCGCGCCCCTATCGCCGGTGACCGATCAGCAGCTCGGGGGACTCATCATCTGGATTCCCGGCAGCATATTCATCGCGATCATCGCCATGGTCGTCTTCCGCCGGATCCTCCATCAGGAGCACGCCGCGTCTTTGGCTCCCCTGGTGCAGGCGAAAGCCCGTCGGTAGCATTTTCGCATGCCGGACGGCGGCCGATGAGGCTCTGGCGCTTCCGCGGCGGGATCAGGCAATGGAGCCGGGCTTGCGCAGCATCTTGCCGATCTCGGCGAGGTGGGCTTCCTCGGTCGCGATCTGGGTGCGCGCATACTCCTCGAGCATGATGTTCCTGCCCGCGACCAGGGCGTTGAGCTCGCGGTATTGCGCGAGGCCGTCCTGCTCGTGAGCCTGCGCCTCGCGCAGGATGTCGTCGATGTTGTGCTTGTGCGTCTCGAGAAGCGGGCCGATCTTCAGCGACGGGTGGCCGCCGAGATTCGTGATGTACTCGCCGGCGAGGACCGCGTGCGCCTGGGATTCGCTCGCCTGCTCGCGCAGCCACCCCACGATCGGAATGCGGTTGTGCCCGAAGATCATGAAGCTGTAGTGCAGGTAGCGCACCAGCCCGGCGAGCTCCAGCTCGAGAATGCGGTTGAGGATCTCAACGACGCGACCCGTTTCGGCCGCGCTCAGCTCGCTGCTCATGGCGATCTCCCCGTTGCAAAATCGAGCCGCGATAGTACCCCCCGTCCCCGGTCGCGTCACGCCGGCGACCCCGGATCGAGAGGGCCCCGGCAACACGCTCAACGCCGTTTGGCGGCGCGCCTGGGCGGCGGCAACTCGACCTCCTCCGGCCGCCAGGGCCTGCCCTGGCGCTCCTCGATATAAGCGCGGATCAGCCGCCGCACCACCTGCGAAGGCGTTGCGTCCTCCTCGGCGCACAGCCGCTCGAAGACGGCCTTCTTGCGGGGATCGATCAGAATGGTCAGGCGGGCGGTGCGTTCTTCGAGTGGCACGGAGGTGTGATGCGCTTCACATTGGAGTGACACGGTATGATAATACGATGCGCATCGTAGGTGAAGTGATCACGAGCCTCTCATCGCCGCTGTCCGACTGCCTGGCCCTGATCGGGGCCTGGCTGGCAATCGGCGTTGCCGGACTCGTCGCGCCGCGCAGCGTGCGCTACGCGGGCCGTGTGTTGTTTGTGCTCGGCGCCCTGGTTGGATTCGCGCTGGCGGCGGCCGCTGCGTGGAGTCTCGTGGGCGGCTTGACCGAGACCCGGGTGCTGCCGATCGGGCTGCCCGACCTGCCCTTTCACCTGCGGCTCGATGCGCTCGCCAGCGCTTTCCTCGTGCTGCTCGGCGCGGCCGCGGCGGGCGTGTCGCTTTTCTCCGCCGGCTACTTCCGCGACAGCGACGGGATGGCGCCGGGCCTGCTGTGCCTCCACTACCACGTGTTCCTGGCGAGCATGGGCCTGGTGCTGCTCGCGGACGATGCCTACGCCTACATGGTCGGCTGGGAGCTCATGGCGCTCTCGTCCTATTTTCTCGTCACGACGCAGCACCGGATTCCCGAGATACGCACGGCAGGATTTCTGTATCTGCTGATGGCGCACGTCGGCGCCCTCGCCATCCTGTTGGCGTTTGGCATCCTGCAGGGCGGGAGCTGGCATTTCACCTTCGACGCCATGCGCGCGGCGCACCTCTCCCCCGCCTGGGCGGCCGGCGCCTTCCTGCTCGCCCTCGCCGGCTTCGGCGCCAAGGCGGGGCTCGTACCGCTGCACGTCTGGTTGCCGGAGGCGCATCCGGCCGCGCCGTCTCCCGTCTCGGCGCTGCTTTCCGGTGTGATGCTGAAGACCGCCGTCTACGGCGTGCTGCGTGTCACGTTCGACCTCCTCGGCCACCCGGCCTGGTGGTGGGGACTCGTGCCGCTCGCGGCGGGCCTGCTGACGGCACTCTATGGAGTGGTGTTCGCGGCGGTGCAGACGGACATGAAGCGCCTCCTCGCTTACTCCTCGATCGAGAACGTGGGCCTTCTCTTCACCGGCATCGGCCTCGGCATCGTGTTCTTCGGCGTCGGGATGCCGGCGCTCGCGGCGCTGGCGCTGCTCGCGACGCTCTACCATTCACTCAACCACGCGGCGATGAAGAGCCTGCTCTTCCTCGGCACGGGCTCGGTGCTGCACGCGACGGGTCAGCGCAATCTCGGCCGCCTCGGCGGGCTCATCCATCGCATGCCGTGGGTGGCGGCGCTGACGCTGGTGGGCGCCCTGGCCCTGGCGGGGCTGCCGCCGCTCAACGGGTTCGTGTCGGAGTGGCTGCTGCTGCAGTCGTTCCTGTTCGCCGATGAGATCCCGCGCAGCTTCGTCAATCTGCTGATCCCGCTCGGCGCCGCGGTCGTCGCGCTCTGCGCGGCGCTGGCCGGCTACGTCATGGTGAAGTTCTACGGCGTCATCTTCCTCGGCCAGCCGCGTGAGAGCTCGCTCGTCCGCGCGCACGACTGCGGCCTGCTCGAGCGGCTGGGATTGGGTTGGCTCGCCGCAGTCTGCCTGGCGCTGGGGCTGGCGCCGACGCAAGTCATTGCGGCGCTCGCGCCGGTGACCCGGCAGCTCACCGGCGGCGCGGCGCCGCACGGGACGGCGTGGTGGCTGCTCGCGCCCGTCCCCGGCCGCGCGGTCTCGTATTCCCCGGTCGTCTTCCTGCTCGCGATCACGGCGGTCGTCATCCTCACGATACTCCTCGTGCGGCTCTTCTATCACCGGCGTGTCCGGCGCACGCGGCCCTGGGACTGCGGCTTCGGCGAGCTCACGGCGCGGATGCAGGACACCGCCGAAGGCTTCGGCCAGCCCATCCGCAACATCTTCCAGTCGTTCTTCGCCATCGAGCGCGAGCTGCCGGCGCCCGGCGACGCGGCGCCGCATTACCGTATTGCGATCTCGGACCGGATCTGGCAGGCGCTCTACGAGCCGATCGGCGGCTGGGTGCGGCGGCTCGCGGACGCGATGGCCGTCGTGCAGCAGGGCCGCGTCGCGACCTACCTCCTTTACAGCTTCGCGACCCTCCTCTTCCTGCTCGCGGTGGTGCTCGCAACATGAGGCCGGGTCCGCTCGTCGCCCAGGCACTGGAGATTGCCGTGGCGCTCGCGGCTGCGCCGCTCTTCCTCGGCTGGGTGAGCCAGTGCCGCGCCTGGCTCGCCAACCGCAGCGCGCCGAGCCTGCTGCTGCCCTATCGCAACATCCGCAAGCTCTTCCACAAGGATGCGGTGCTCGCGGAGAATGCGTCGCCGCTCTTCCGTGTCGCCCCGTATGTGGTGTTCGGCACGATGGTGGTGGCCGCCGGCATCATTCCCTCCCTCGCCGGCCGGCTGCCGCTCGTCGTGGCGGCGGACGCCATCGCGCTCGTGGGTCTCTTTGCGACTGCGCGCGTGTTCCTGTCGCTCGCGGCAATGGACGTCGGCACGGCGTTCGGCACGCTCGGCGCCCGCCGCGAGATGATGGTCGGGTTCCTCGCGGAGCCGGCGCTGCTCATGGTCATCTTCGTCGCCTCGCTGATCTCGGCGACCACCGCCCTGCCCGCGATCTCGGCGCATCTTGCGGGCGAGCGCCTGAGCGTCGACCCGAGCCTCGCCTTCACGGCGGTCGCCTTCACTCTGGTGCTGCTCGCCGAGAACGCGCGTATCCCGGTCGACAACCCGGCGACGCATCTGGAGCTCACGATGATCCACGAGGCGATGCTGCTCGAGTACTCGGCACGGCATCTCGCGCTCATGGAGTGGGCGTCGTGTCTGCGCCTCTTCAACTACGCCTGCATCGGCTTCGCGCTCTTCGTCCCCTGGGGCATAGCCGCTCGCGACATCGGCCCCCTCGGCCTGACTCTCGCCATTCCCGTTCTCGCGCTGAAGCTCGCCGCAGCCGGCGCCGGTCTCGCCGTGATCGAGACGGTTTCCGCCAAGCTGCGCGTCATGCGCGCGCCGGAGTTCCTGGCGAGCGCGTTCCTCTTCGCCGTACTCGGGCTGCTGGTCCATGTCCTTCTCGGAGGCGCCTGAGACCGCCGTGACGCAACTGCCCTTCAACCAGCAACTCCTGAATGCCTGCGCGGCGTTGATGCTGCTCCTGGCCTTCGCCATGCTGTCGCAGCGGCGCCTGGTGACCCTGGTGAGCCTCTATGCGGTGCAGGGCGCCGTGCTCGCGGCCGCGACGCTCCTCCTCGCGTGGCGGACCGGCGAGGGGCATCTCTATCTCTCGGCGGTGCTCACGCTCGCTCTGAAGGTCGCCTTCCTGCCCTGGCTGCTGCACCGCCTGATGCGCAGGCTCGAGGTCCACTGGGACACCGAGCCGCTGCTCAACATCTCGGGCACCCTGCTGGCGGGCATCGTCATCGTGGTGTTCGCCTTCGGGCTCGCGCAGCCGATCACCCAGCTCGCGAGCACCACCACGCGCAACGCGATCGGCATCGCCGTCGCCGTGGTGCTGCTCGCCTTCCTGATGATGATCACGCGCCGCAAGGCGATGTCGCAGGTCATCGGGTTCCTGTCGATGGAGAACGGACTCTTCTTCGGCGCGATGAGCGCGACCTACGGCATGCCGAT
>JASHVV010000391.1 GCA_030044385.1 Gammaproteobacteria bacterium | reverse complement strand
TATCGACGACCAGCCGCTTGTAGATCTCCCGCCGCTCGTCCACGAAGGCGTAGCTCCGCGCGCCCGGCGTCGCCGCGTGCGCATCACCGATCGAGGCGACATCGACGCCCAGCAGCTTGAGCTTGGTGCTCGTGTCCGCGCCGGTGAAGGCGACGTCCCGCTGGCCCGCGATATGACGGGCCGCGACCTCGGCCATCCGATATCCCGGAGCGACCAGGCCGAAGATTCGGCCTTGCCAGAGGGCGCATTCGCCGATGGCATAAATGTCGGGATCCGAGGTGCGGCAAAGGTCGTCGATGGCGATGCCGCCCCGCTGACCGAGGGTGAGCCCCGCCTGCCGCGCAAGCTCGTCGCGAGGGCGGATACCGGCGGAAAAGACGATGACATCCGCCTCGAGCGTGCCGTCCGCGAAAGTCAGAACGTGACGTGGCACTTCACTGCGCGTCGTATCGCCACACACGGCATCACTCCCGAGGTCCCCTATGGCCCGGGTACTCTTGCCCGTGTGCACTCGCACGCCGAGAGACTCGATTTTTCGCCGCAATACGGCGCCGCCGCCGTCGTCGACCTGCAGCGCCATCAAACGCGGCGCGAGCTCCACGACGTGCGTCTCCAGCCCGAGATCACGCAGCGCGCGCGCTGCCTCGAGCCCGAGGAGTCCGCCGCCGATGACCACCCCGACGCGAGCGCCGGCAGCGCTTGCCCGAATCGCCTCCAGATCCTCGATGGTGCGGTACACATGACATCCCTTCCGGTCATGGCCCGGGACCGGCGGCACGAACGGCAGCGAGCCCGTCGCGAGGACCAACTTGTCGTAGGCAATCGCGTGGCCGCCCGCCGTCCGCAGCGTCCGCGCGGCCCGGTCGATGGCGACCGCTTGCTCGCCCAGGCGCACGGCGATGCCGCACGTCTCGAAGAAGCCACGCGGCACCAGGTTGAGATCCTCCGCCGTCTTGCCGGAGAAGAACGAGGACAGTTGGACACGGTCGTAGGCCGGCCTCGGCTCCTCGCCGATCACGGTGATGTCGAATGCCTCGGCGGCCGGCAGCTTCTCGAGGAAACGCTGCCCCACCATGCCGTTGCCCACTACGACGATACGCGTCCGCGCGGCCATCTCACGTACTCCCAGACGAAAAAACGCCGCCCGGCCAGGGACGCGCGGCGTTGCGCGTGCATCCCGAGTCGGCGGCGTTGCCTGCGGCCCGCTAGCGGGCCTGCGAGCCAGACGGTGCAACGGGCGTGCCATGCACTCCAGGCGCTCGCGGCGCGCAGCGGCAGCCGGCGGGACGGCCGGACTGCTCCCTCACGGAGCACGGCGGCCGCGGTTTGCACGATCGAGGGGCAGCGGTTTCGAGGTCCGGCCGGCGCGGCGACCCGTATCTGCTTGTGCACGGGCACGGTGCGGCCGATGGCATGGGCGTTGCACCGCTCATCGTCCGCATGAGTGATCCCGGCCTGCACATCCTGCTCATCGATCAGAACGTCACGCGCGCATCCGTCCTGGAGGAGGGCCTGAAGGAAGCGGGCTTCGCCAACGTGACGGTCGTCCGCGACATGCAGAACCTGTTGCGCCGCATCGTCGATGAGGATCCCGACGTCATCTTCATCGACATCGAGAACCCGAACCGCGACGTGCTCGAGCAGATGTTCCAGGTATCGCGCTGCGTGCGCCGGCCGGTTGCGATGTTCGTCGATCATTCCGACAGCGACATGATCCGGGCGGCGGTCGAGGCGGGCGTCGGCGCCTACATCGTCGATGGACTGAAGAAGGAGCGCGTGAAGTCGATTCTCGACATGGCCGTGAGCCGCTTCAATGCTTTCAGCGAGCTGCGCGAGGAGCTCGAGCGCACCCGGCTCGCGCTGAGCGAGCGCAAGCTCGTGGAGCGTGCCAAGGGGATTCTCATGCGGGAGAAGGGCCTCACCGAGGAGGCCGCGTACGGCGTCATGCGCAAGGCCGCGATGAACGAGGGCAAGCGGGTGGCGGAAATCGCGCGGGCGGTGGTGACCGCGACGGAGCTGCTGAGATGACCAGACTGACCGTGGGATTCATGCCGCTGCTCGATTGCGCCAGCCTCGTGGCGGCCGGCGAGTGCGGCTTCGCCGCCCGGGAGGGGCTCGAGCTCACGCTCGTGCGCGAGACCTCCTGGGCCAACATCCGCGACCGTCTCGTCATCGGTCACTTCGATGCCGCGCACATGCTGGGCCCGATGGCGGTGGCATCGACCCTGGGGATAGGACACCTGAGGGCTCCCATCATCGCGCCGCTCTCCCTCGGCCTCGGCGGCAATGCGATCGCGGTATCGCTGCGATTGTGGGAGCAGATGCGACGGGAAGGCGCGGCGCCCGGGAGCCCCCCGGGCATCCAGGGTATGGCGCTGAAGCGGGTGCTGGCCGGCCGCGCGCGCGCGGACGCCGGTCCGCTGACCTTCGGAATGGTCTACCCGTTCTCCTGTCACAACTACGAGCTGCGTTACTGGCTGGCCGCCGCGGGAGTTGACCCTGACCACGACGTGCGGCTCGTCGTGATTCCACCGCCGCTGCTCGGCGACGCGATGCGCGCGGGAGAGATCGACGGCTTTTGCGTCGGGGAGCCCTGGAGCAGCGTGGCGGTCGATGCCGGACTCGCGGCCATCGTCAACTCGACGGCGGCGATCTGGCCTCTGAGCCCGGAGAAGGTGCTGGGCTGCCGGGCGCGGTGGACGGAGGGTCATGGCGAGGAGCTCGCGGCGCTGATTCGCGCCCTGTATCGCGCCGCGCTCTGGTGCGAGCGGCCGGAGAATCACGCGGAGCTGGCGCTGCTCCTTGCCGAGCCGAGACACGTCGGTATCGCTCCTGACCTGCTGCGCCGCGGGCTCTCCGGACGCCTGATCCTCACGCCGGACGGTGAGCCCCGGGAGCTCGCGGAGTTCTATCTGCCGGCGAGTCGCCGGGCCACGTTTCCGTGGACCAGCCACGCGCTCTGGTACTACACCCAGATGGTGAGGTGGCGACAGGTCGAGCTCGTCGCCGATCATCCCGCCCTGGCGAGCGGCACCTACAGGCCCGACATCTATCGCGCGGCGCTGGCGCCGCTCGGGGTCGAGTTGCCGCCCGAGGATGCGAAGGTCGAGGCGTTCTTCGACGATCGCGTGTTCGATCCCTCCGACCTGGTGGGCTGGCTCGGCCGATAGCCGCCGCCACGGCCGGCACTCGATTAGACTTGCGGCCGATGAGCACCCAGCCCCTCGCAGGCCGCACCATCGCCGTTCCCGAGACTCGCGAGATCGAGGTATTCGCCGCGCTGCTCGAGCGGCGTGGAGCGCACGTCATCCGCTGTCCGCTGGTCGCGATTCGCGATGCTCCCGATCCGGCGCCGGTACTCGACTGGAGCCGGCGGCTCGCCGCGGGCGCGCTCGACGATTTGATCCTGCTCACGGGCGAGGGACTGCGGCGCATTCTCGCCTGCATCGAGCAGCACGAGGCCACGTTGCGCGGGCCGTTCCTGGAGGCGCTGGGGCGGATGCGCAAGATCACTCGCGGCCCGAAGCCGGCCAAGGTCCTGCGCGAGTTGGGAATGAAGCCGGAGATTGCCGCGGAGCGGCCGACGACGGCTGGGGTGATCGCAAGCCTGGGCGGACTCGACCTCCTGCGCCGCCGCGTCGGCGTGCAGCTTTACGGTACCGAGCCGAACCGGCCGCTCATTGATTTCCTGGAGGGCGCCGGTGCAGCCGTCTGGACCGTGGCGCCGTACGTGTATGCCGACGCGGCTGACGAGCAGGCCGTGCGGACTCTCGCGGAGCAGTTGCGGCAGCGCAGAATCGATGCCATTGCCTTCACCAGCTCCGCGCAGATCGAGCGGTTGATCGCCGTGATCTCGGAAGACGGCGCCCGATCGGCGCTCACCCACACGCTGGTCGCCGCGGTCGGGCCGGTCGTGGCGGACACGCTGCGCCGGCACGGGATCGATGCGCGACTGATGCCGCAAGAGTCCTTCTTCCTCAAGCCGCTGACCAGTGCGCTGGAGGAAGCGCTGGGACGGAATCCGTAGCGCGCCTACTCCGACGTGTCGTCCTCGACGACCGTTCCCTGATGGAACACGATCTTCCAGTCGCCCGCGGCGCGCCGCCAGATGCTCGCGCGACGCGTCTTGCGCTGCCCCTGCAGCAGCGTGTAGGTCAGCAGATAGGTATCGCTGCCGAGCTCCCGGCAGGCGAAGTCGAGCGCTTCCCATGCGTCCTCGAGCGCGAGGTGGCTTGCCACCTGATGGCGATCCTCCAGCACGTCGAGAACGTGACTGCGGCTGTAGCGGCGTCCGGATGCGCCAACCTCCCAGAATCCGTCCTCGGTCGCACGCTCGAAATCGGCGCGCGTCGTGCCGAGCTCCGGGTGATGAAAGATCGGCTCGCGGCCGCGCAGCTCCTGCAGGACTTCCCACAGCCTCGGCTCGGTCGTCAACCACGGTTTCATGCTCACCCCCTGTCCGGCGCCGCCGCTCGCCGTCGCAGCCCGGCAGCCACGGGAAGCAGCGATACGATGATGATGAGGATCGTCACCAGGCCGAAGTTGTGCTTCACCACCGGCACGTTGCCGAAAAGAAAGCCGCCCCAGAGGAAGAGCAGCACCCACGCGAAGCCACCGAGGAAGTTATACGCCTGGAAACGCCCGTAGGGCATGCGGCCGATGCCGGCGACGAAGGGCATGCAGGTGCGGATGATGGGGATGAAGCGCGACAGGGCGACCGCGCGGCCGCCGTGGCGACGGAAGAATTCCTCCGTGCGGCGGAGGTACTCGACCTTGAGCAGGCGGTAGCGGCCGCTGAAGGCCCGCGGGCCTACGAGCGCGCCGACTGCGTAGTTCGCCGTGTTGCCCAGCACCGCGGCCAGGGCGAGCACGAGAGAGAGGACCGGCGCATCGAGCGTGCCGCTGGTATCGACGGCGGCCAGCGCCCCGATGCCGAAGAGCAGCGAGTCGCCGGGCAGGAACGGCGTCACGACGAGGCCGGTCTCGGCGAAAATGACGGCGAACAGGATCGGGTAGATCCAGAGGCCGACCTGCGCCACCAGTCCGACCAGATGCCGGTCGAGGTGCAGCACGAGGTCGAGCAGCCATGACAGCATGTTTCAGCAGGCTCCAGACGGCCGCAAAGCGGACCCGGAGACTAGCAGAA
>JASHVV010000390.1 GCA_030044385.1 Gammaproteobacteria bacterium | reverse complement strand
TGCCACGCGCCGGTCTCCTTCCTGGACCCGGGTGCTGTGGAGAAAGCACTTCGGATGTGGTCGGACGCAGCAGGTCGAGGCGGTCTTGGCGCCGCTGCGCCGGCGCCGGCCCCCGGCGCCAACGACGCCAGTAGCGCGGGGTCAACGCCTGATCTGGTCGCCCAAGGAATACACGCCATCGGCCGTCTGATCGACGCCGGCACCTGACAGTCTCGCCGCCGCCGCCCTGCCGTGGCCGGGCGTCGAGCTCCCCTCAGCCCGAGGCGAGCGCCGCTCCGCAGCCGCTGCAGAATCGAGCGTTGGGGGGCACCGCCATGCCGCACTGGGTGCAGTGCATCGCCTTTGGCGGCCCGAGCGCCGTGCCGCAGTTCGAGCAGAACTTCGATCCCGGCGGGTTGGGGGTCTGGCAATGGGCGCAGACGGTGGCGCCCGAAGCGGCGGGCGGGATTCCAACACCCCCAACCATGCCGCCGAGGCCCATTCCGACGCCGAGCGCGGCAGCCCCGCCGCCCCCGCCGGCCGCGGCGCCCTCGCCGATGCCTTTCAGGCCGGCACCGATGCCGTATTCGCGGAAGCTGCCGGCGAGATGCGTGTAGGCAGTGTCCTTGAGCAATCCCTTGAGCGTCGATTCATCCGTGGGATCCAGAGTGATCGTGATGTTACCGAAGCGCGTGATCTTGATTCCGTAGGGCGCGAGCGGTCCCTGCACATCCGTCAACAGCGCCGCTTCGATATCGGCCGTGCGCGCCGCAAGCCCCAGCACCGGCCATTTTTCGTCGGTCAGCTTGCGCACGAGGCTCGTGCGCAATGCCTTCAGAATCTGCTCGCGTGCCCAGTCGGTGATCAGGTCATTGGAGACCTGTTCCGTGCCGACGAGCTTCAATATCATGGCGGCGGGATCGCTGACCGCCAGGGCATATTCGCCGAAGACGCGCAGGCCGACGGCGAGCTTCGTGACCGGGTCCTCGATGTTGTCGATCTGACCGCCGAACGGCAGGTTGACGAACTCCCGGGTGCCGATGAAATAGAGCTCGGCCCGGTATACGTTGCCGCCGCTCGCCCAGTCGACGATGTCGCCGAGAAACGGGATCAGGGCGCCGTCGAGCGTCGAGCGGCCCTGTGGGAGCGTGCCGGCGATCTTGCCCTCCTTGATGAAGAGCGCGGTCTCATCGGGCTCCACCGTGATCTGCGTCAGCTTGCGGATCTCCATATCCGGCCATTTGTAGAGAATGTCTCCCTTGGCGCCGTCGGGTCGCGCAATGAACTCACGATGCAAGTCATGACCGAGCAGGCTCACAACGGGACCCTCCGCGCGGAATGCAAACGCGCGGCCGCACTATAACAGGAACCGCTCCTGACTCGAAACGCAGGGATCAGTCGCCTGAGAGAGGCGTCACACCCGGGCGACCGATCTCTGTGGCGGCACGGGCCGCCGCAGCTCAGTGAATCAGGATGGTGATGCTGGCGGGATCTCCCGAGTTCAGGTCCTCGAGCACCGCCGTGTTGCCGTCGCTGCTGATCTGGCCGGTCAATGCGACCCCGCTGGGGGAGATCGTCAGCGCGCCGGCCGATGTGACCGTATAGGCCCCCGATACCGCAACACCCGAAGTCACGGTCTCGCCATTGTTCTGGCCGTCGGTCCCCGTGAAGTTGCCGGTGCCGCCGAAGGTCAGGGAAAGCAGGCCGCTGCTGCCGCCATTTGCGCCTTCGCTCTGGAGCGTGATACCCGAGTAGACGCTGTCCAGGCTGGCCTCGGAGAAAGTGGTTGTGCCCTCCATGACCGCCATATATATGCTCGGAGCATCCCCGGAGTTCAAATCCGAAAGCACCATCGTGGTGCCATCCGCGCTGATCTGTCCGGTCAGCGCGGCGCCGTCGGCGGTGATCGTCACCGAACCGCTCGCTGTGACGGCGTACGTCCCCGAGATCGCCTGATTCGAGGTGACGGTCCCGCCGTCGTTCTCGCTTTCAGTGCCCGTGAAGTTGCCCGCGCCATCGAAGGCCAGGGTCAACAGGCTTCCCGCGCCCAGGCCGCTGCCCCCGCTGTTGTTCAGGGTTGCCATCGCAAAGGTGCCCTGAATGCTGGTGTCGGAGAAAGTCGTACTGCCCTCCTTGACCGCCACGACGATGCTCGGCGCTTCGCCGTTGGTCATATCCGACAGCACGAGGGTGTTGCCGTCCGCGCTGAGGTTGCCGGTATACGGGGTGACCGTCGCGGAATCATTCGAGTCGACCGTGTAGGATCCCGAGATTGATTCACCGGCGGTGATCGTCCCACCGCTGTTTATGGTTTCCGTGCCGGTGAAGTCAGCCGTGCCGTCAAAGGTCATCGTACCGAAATCGCTGACGCCCGACGCGGGCTCACCGCCACCCTGCTCGCCGTTGTTGCCCAACGAGACGAACGCGTAAGTGCCGCTCAGCAGGGAGTTGTCCGGGGTGCCGCTGCTGCCTGAGCTGCCCGAGCTGCCTGAGCTGCTGCTCGTAGCGCTGCCGCCTCCCCCGCAGGCGCTGAGCGCGGCGCTCATGAGGGCGAGCGCGGCCAGTGAATGCCAGCGGCAAGGGCGATTCCGGTGGAGGGGGGCTGTGGCCATCTTGAGAGCCTCTGGCACCGCCTTTTCGTCGCGGCGTCGGGTGGTTTCGTTTGCGGAGATACTGGGCGAATGTGAACGTTACCATCGGGACCCGTGCGACGCAATCGGGCCCCGCCTTTACATTATCTTACAGCGCGGCGAGGCGGCGAGTCCGTCACCCGATCTGCACCGACAGCATGGAGATCGAGCCGCCGTCCATGCCCGCGACCGGAAAGGTGATGGGATCGCCCTCTCGCCAGGCGCCCAGGACATAGAGCAGCGGGAGGTAGTGATCCGGCGTCGGCGCCGCGAGGATCGCGTCGGGGCCGAGGCTTTCGTAGTGAATCAGCGGCTGGAATTCGTGGGCCCGCAGCAACTCCTGCGCCTGCCGCTCGAATCGGACGGCCCAATCGTAGGGTTCCCGCGGATGTTGACCCCAGGCATAGGCATGGAGGTTGTGGACCAGATTGCCGCTGCCCATGACGAGGATCCCCTCGTCGCGCAAGCGCGCCAGTTGCCGGCCGATCTCGAAATGGTAGGCAGGGGGTTGCGTCTCGTCGATGCTCAGCTGGATCACCGGAACGTCTGCGTCCGGGTAGAGGTGATGCAGCACGGACCAGGTGCCGTGATCGAGGCCCCAGGAGGTGTCGAGTCCTACCGGAAGCGCCGCCAACACCTCGTCGCGGATACGGCGCGCCAGTCCGGGGTCTCCGGGCGCGGGGTACTGCACCTCATGGAGCTCGCGGGGGAAGCCGCCGAAGTCATGAATGGTCCGCGGCCGGGCCATGGCCGTCACGGCCGTGCCGGGCACGAACCAATGCGCCGACACCGCGAGGATCGCCCTGGGACGCGGCAGCTCCCGGCCGATCCGCCGCCATGCCTCGGTGTAGCCGTTGCGGGCCAGGGCATTCATCGGGTTGCCATGGCCGAGGAAGATCGCGGGCATCATGGCGGCAGCGGCAGGGTAATCGACACGCTCTTGCCTCGAGCGGTCACGTTGGGAATGCACGCCGCATGGCTCACACCTCGCTCGGAGCAGCGCTCGCGGATGCGGCCGAGAGTAGCACTGCGCCGCCGGCAGTCAACCGAGTCGGCCGCCCTCAGCCGTGCCGCCGCTGGAATTCGGTGAGCCAGGCCGCCAGGGTCGCTGCGGCCTGCAGCGTGACGGCGTTGTAGAGCGAGATGCGCAGCCCGCCGATGGAGCGATGGCCTTCCAGGCCGGCGAAGCCGGCTTCGGCGGCCGTGTGCAGGAACTGCGCCTCGGTCGCCGCATCGGGCAGTTGGAACGCCACGTTCATCGCGGAGCGGTATGGACGCAGCGCATGGACGCGAAAGAAATCCGGATGCGCATCGAGCGCGCCGTAGATCAGCTGCGCCTTGGCCCGGTTGAGCGCCGCCATGGCCGCGAGGCCGCCGATCTCGTCGCGCAGCCAGCGCGTCACCAACATCAGAACATAGATGGCGAATACCGGTGGCGTGTTGTACACGGAGCGGGCCTGGACGTGGGTGCGGTAGTCCAGCATGGCCGGCAGCGGCGAGGCCGCCCGCTGCAGGAAATCATCGCGCAGAATGACCAGGGTCACGCCGGCCGGGCCGAGATTCTTCTGCGCGTGAGCATAGATCAGGTGGTAGCGGCTCACATCGAGCGGCGCCGAAGCGATGTTCGACGACATGTCGCACACCAGCGGCACGTCGGGTAACCCCGGCGTCTCCGAGAATTCGACGCCTTCGACGGTCTCATTGGAGACGTAGTGCAGGTAGGCGGCATCCGGCGAGAGATGCAATTCGCCGGCGTCCGGCAGACGTCGATACTGCTGGGGCGCGCCGTCCCACACGATGCGGGTATCGCCCTCGAGGCGGGCCTCCTGCGGCGCCTTGGCGCTCCAGTACCCCGAGACGATGTATTCCGCGGTGCGTCCGCAGCCGCGCAGGAAGCTCATCGGCAATGCGGAGAATTGCAGGCTGCTGCCGCCCTGGGTGAAGAGCACGTGATACCCGTCCGGGATCCCGAGGAGCGCGCGCAGGTTGCGCTCGGTCTCATCGAGCACCTCGCGGAACCAGCTCGAGCGATGGCTCATGCCGAGCACCGACAGGCCGGTCTCGGGCAACGCCACGACCGCCTGTTGGGCGTGCCGCAGCACGGATTCGGGCAGGGCGCCCGGGCCACCCGAGAAATTGAGCTCGTTACGCATCAGCTCCAGGAAGCGACCGGCGGACCGGCAAGCTCATCGCCGTGACCGGCGCGCCTCAGGATCATGCGCGTGGCTGCCGCCATCACCGTCTCGATGGCCGCGCGCCGGTAGTCCCAGATCGGATCGGGGTCCGGCGAGAACACGATCATGGTGGCGTTGGCCTCGAACAACATCAGCGAGCCGTCCGGCGCGAGCGCGAAGTCGATCCCGGCGTAATCCAGCGCCATGGTAGCGCAGATCCGCGTCAGCGCAGCCATCGCCCGCGGGCCCAGCACGGCGGGCATGTTCTCGAGGAAGCGGCGCTCCTCGTCGCGGAATGCCGCGCTGTCGCGCATGCCGGAAGTGACGTAGTGCACCTTCCAATCCGCCGATATCGCCAGGTGCAGCGGGTAGGGCACGCCGTCGATGAACATGACCCGGTACTTGCGGGCCATGCCGTCCGCGCCGCGCGCATCGAGGTAATCGATGGCGAGCAGCTCATCGCCGCCCAGGGAAGCGACCGCCGCCGCCAGGCCCTCGCGCTGCTCCACGCAGGCGAAATGCTCGCCGTTATGAAAGCCGGGCCGCCGCAAGAGCAGCGGGAAGCGCAGGTCGCCGGCCGCCAGCACCGCCTGCGGCGTCATGATCCGGACTGCCGGGGCGATCACTCCGTCGATGCTCCCCAGGCGGCGGGCGTTCTCCGCGCGCCGCGTGAGAAGCACGCGTGCGGGCGGGTTGATGACCGGGACGTCGCTCGCGGCGGCCAGGTCCCGGGCGCGCTCCAAGGCCAGCTCGCAACAGTCGGCGTCGCCGATTGCGTTGACGATCAGCGCGTGCGGCGGCAACTGCGAGCGCGGCGGACAATACTCCGCGTAGACCGCCGTCACGGCGTAGCGCCGGTCGCTGAGCCATTGCCGGGTGAAGATGTTGCCGCGCCGCGCCGACACCAGCAGCAGCAGGGGGATGCCGCGGCCGGTGCCGCGATAGGGCTGCGTGACGAGCGCATGCCCGCAATAGCCCTGGTCCCGGTGCCGGTCGGCGCCGGGCTGGCCCAGCTCGTCGAGCACGGCGCCCATTCCCTGATGAGCCTCGTGCATCTGCGGATCGATGGCCAGCGCCGCCTCGTAGTGCCGGCGCGCGCCTTCGAGATCGCGCTCGAGCTGCATCAGGTTGGCCAGATTGACGTGCCCGACCTTGTTGGCGGGATGATGCCGGACCGCCTGCAGGTAGGCCGTGCGCGCGGCGGAGCGAAAGCCGCCGGACAGCGCCAGGTTGCCGAGCTCGCTCAGCGCGGTGAAGTGAGTCGGGTCGCGGCGCAGGATTTCCAGGTACGCCGCCCGCGCCGCCGCGTCCTCCGCCCTGGCGGCGAGCGCGCGCGCGCGCTCCAGAGGCTCGGCGGTCCCGTCGCGTTGCCGATCCATCGTCACGGGCGCTGCCGGTACTCCGCCACCGACATGATCCGCTGCGCGCTGCGGTCCCACAGGATGCATTTCAGCGAGCTGAGCACCTCATGCAGCCTGAGGCGCGTGACGCTCGAGAAGAGGTGCTGGTATTCCCTGTGGCACCCGGCCAGGCGGTAATTCGGAATGCTGGCCGACAGATGGTGGATGTGATGATAGCCGATGTTGACCGTGAACCAGTTCAGCCAGCGCGGCAGCACCAGGTAGCTCGTCCCCTCGATCGCGCCGGCTTCCTGATCCCAGTGCTCGTCATCGCTCGCATAGGAGTGCTCGAAGTTGTG
>JASHVV010000047.1 GCA_030044385.1 Gammaproteobacteria bacterium | reverse complement strand
TCCGCGTTCTGCACCTGCTCCCGCATCTGCTCGATGATGACCTTCATGTCCACCGCGCCGCGGGTGGTATCGAGGTCCTGCGACTTCGATGACAGGGTGTTCGCCTCGCGGTTGAGCTCCTGCATCAGGAAGTCGAGCCGCCGGCCGGCGGGCTCGTTGGCGGCGAGGACGCGGCGGATCTCCTGGATGTGCCCGGCGAGGCGGTCGAGCTCCTCGTCGACATCCAGCCGCTGCAGCAGCAGGGCGAGCTCCTGCTCCAGCCGGTCCTGGTCCACGCTCGCGGTCAGCTCCTTCAGCCGCTCATCCAGCCTGGCGCGCAGCCGGGTCTGCACCTCGGGCAGGCGCTCGCGCACCTGGCGGACGTGCTCCTCGAGAGCGGCGCAGCGCAGCTCCAGGATCTCCTTGAGGCGCAGGCCCTCCCGCGCCCGTGCCGCCACCAGGTCCTCGAGCGTGCTGCCGAAGAGCGCCTTGGCGCCCACCATCAACTCCTCGCCGGCGGCGGTGTCCTCCTTGAGGACACCGGGCCAGCGCAGCACGTCGACCAGATTCACCGTGTGCTGCGGGAAGGAGCGGCCGAGCTCCCGCAGGCGGGCGAGCAGCCGCTCGAGCGCCTGGGAGTCGACATCGAGCCCGGCCTCGGAGACCTGCGCGCGCCGATAGGTGATCGTGCAATCGACCTTGCCGCGGCGCACCTCACGGGCGAGTTGCTGGCGCAGCTCCCCCTCCGCGGAGCGCAGCTCATCGGGCAGGCGGAAGCCGGCCTCGAGGAAGCGATGATTGACGCTGCGCAGCTCGCACACGAGCGTCCCCCAGGAGCCGGAGATCTCCCGCCGCGCGAAGCCCGTCATGCTGGCGATCATGAGTTAAACGCTTAGCTCCGAGCGTCCCGGAGTGCTATAAAGGTGGACCGAAAGTCTAACAGATGCACGGACTTATTCTTGCGCGTTGAGTACGCCGACGTCAGCCTCCTGGGCGGGCGCGAGGAGAACCAGGACCGGGTCGCCGCTGCGGTGACGGACCATGCGGCGTTGCTGCTCGTCGCCGACGGCATGGGCGGTCACGCCAACGGTGCGCGCGCCGCGGAGATCACGCGCGAGATCGTGCTCGATGCCTTCGCGCACGTCCCGCACCCTCTATTCGATCCGCAGGGGTTCCTGCATCTGATCCTGGGCCGCGCCCACGAGGAAGTCGTCAGGCTCGGCGCGCCGCTGCCGCTCGAGCAGCGGCCGCGCGCGACCTGCGCGCTCTGCCTGGTGCAGCAGGGCACCTCCTGGTGGGCGCACGTCGGCGACAGCCGCATCTATCATCTGCGGGGCGGCGCCCTCGTCGCCCGCAGCCGCGACCACAGCCATGTCGAGGTGCTGCTGCGCGAGGGATTGATCACCGCGGAGCAGGCGCACACGCACCCGCATCGCAACTTCGTCGAATGCTGTCTCGGCGGCGATCCGATCCTGCCCGACATGGCCATCGGGCGGCGACGCCCGCTCGAGTCCGGAGACGTGCTCCTGGTGTGCACCGACGGATTTTGGGCCGGCCTGAAAGACCCGGAGATCGCCGCGGAGCTTTCCGCGGCCGGCAGCCCGGGCGGGACCGCGGGCGTGGCGTTGCGCGAGAAGCTGCTCGAGCTCGGCCAGAAAGCGGTGACGCGCACCGGCGCGGCGAGCGACAACACTTCCGTGGCAGCGTTACGCTGGCTGTCATGACACGTCCCAGCGGACGCGAGCCCGACGAGATGCGCCCGGTCAGCTTCGCGCGCCGGTTCGCCAAGCACGCCGAGGGCGCGGTGTTGATCGAGGTCGGCGACACCCAGGTGTTGTGTACGGCCAGCGTCGAGGACTCCGTGCCGCCTTTCCTGCGCGGCAAGGATCAGGGTTGGGTCACCGCGGAATACGGGATGCTGCCGCGCTCCACGCATACGCGCTCGGCGCGCGAAGCGGCGCGCGGCAAGCAGAGCGGCCGCACGCAGGAGATCCAACGCCTCATCGGCCGGTCGCTGCGCGCGGTCATCGATCTCAAGGCGCTGGGACCCCGCACCGTCACCCTCGACTGCGACGTGCTCCAGGCCGACGGGGGCACGCGCACCGCCTCGATCACCGGCGGCTACGTCGCGCTCGCACAGGCCTGCGACCGGCTGGTCGCGCAGCGCGTCATCGCCGCGAACCCCCTGCACGGGCAGGTCGCGGCCGTCTCCGTCGGTATCTTCGGCGGCCAGCCGGTGCTCGACCTCGACTACCGCGAGGACTCGCAGGCCGAGACCGACATGAACGTGGTGATGCGCAGCGGCGGCGCGTTCATCGAGCTGCAGGGCACCGCGGAAGGGCATGCCTTCCGCCGGCACGAGCTCGACGCCATGCTCGCGCTCGCAGCCGGCGGCATCGAGCGCCTCTTCGCGCTGCAGGCCCAGGCCCTGGCGGACCGCGGCGCATGACGGTCACCAGGACCGTGCTGGCAAGCGGCAACGCCGGCAAGCTGAGGGAGCTGACGGCGATCCTGCGGCCCCTGGGGCTCGAGCTCGTCGCGCAGAGCGCGCTCGGCATCGAGTCGCCGCCGGAAACCGGCAGCACCTTTCTCGAGAACGCGCTCATCAAGGCCCGTCACGCGGCGCGCCGCTCGGGGTTGCCCGCGCTGGCGGACGACTCCGGCATCGAGGTGGACGCTCTCGACGGCCGGCCGGGCGTGCACTCGGCGCGGTTCGCGGGCGAGGGCGCGAGCGATGCCGCCAACCTTCACAAGCTCCTCGCGGAGCTGCACGACGTGCCGATGGAGTTCCGCCAGGCGCGCTATCACTGTGTGATCGCCTTCGTGCGCCGCCACGACGACAGCCAACCGATCGTGGCGCACGGCACCTGGGAAGGGCGCATCGGCCTCGAGCCGCGGGGCGCCGGCGGCTTCGGCTACGATCCGATCTTCCTCCCCGCCGATGCGCCCGGGACCGCCGCGGAGCTGGATCCGGCGGCGAAGAACGAGGTCAGTCACCGCGCCCAGGCGTTGCGCGCCTGGCTCGCCACCGCGCGCGAGGAGCTCGCTCCGGAAATGGACGGCAAGACGCCGGCCACGCGCGGCACACTCTTCGTGGTGGCGGCGCCCTCCGGTGCCGGCAAGACCTCGCTGGTCAACGCGCTGCTCGAGCGCCTGCCCGAGCTCCGGATGTCCGTCTCCCATACCACGCGGCAGCGGCGGCCGACGGAGCAGCACGGACGGGAGTACTACTTCGTCGGCGTGCCGGAGTTCGAGCGGCTGGTCGCCGAAGGCCAGTTCCTGGAGCACGCCCGCGTCTTCGACAACCTGTACGGCACGGGACGCGCGCCTGTCGAGGCGCGCCTCGCGCAGGGCGGCGACATCGTGCTGGAGATCGACTGGCAGGGCGCCCGGCAGGTGCGCGCGGCCATGCCCGACTGCGTCACGATCTTCATCCTGCCCCCCTCCCGCCAGGCGCTGGAGAAACGCCTCCGCAGCCGTGCAACGGACTCGCCGGACGTGATCGCCCGGCGTCTGCGCGATGCCGTCAGCGACATGTCGCACTGGCGGGAGTTCGACTACGTGGTCGTGAACGACGATTTCGAGAAGGCGGTCGGCGACCTCATGGCGATCGTGCGGGCGCACGGTGAGCGTACTCCGCCGGGCCCCCGCGGCGGCCAGAGCGCCGACGAGGGCAGCCGATTGGCCGCCAGCCGCCCCGAGCTCGGGCCGCTTCTGGACCGCCTGCTGGGGTAGCTCATGGCCCCCTGCGGCGGCGGGGCACGTCCTTGTGCCTGCAGGGCCGCGCGACGCATAATGGGGGCTCTGTCCCGCGCCTTTCGGCGCTCATCATTCTTTCGTACCCATACCATGGCCCGCATCACTGTCGAAGACTGCCTGACAAACGTCGATAACCTCTTTCAGCTCGTCATCCTGGCGGCTCAGCGCGCCCGGCGGCTGGCCAACGGGGCCGAGCCCACGGTCGCCTGGGAGAACGACAAGCCGACCGTAGTCGCGCTGCGCGAGATCGCCGCAGGCAACGTCACCCTCGATATGCTGCGTGAGCCCGAGCCCCCGGCCGAGCCCGCGATCCCGGAGCTGGAGGCTCAATCCACGTTCCGCGCGCCGCAGTTCGGTCTGGGGGATTAAGCCTCCCAGCCCCTTCCCATGGACTATGCGTCTTCGCTCCTGGGACTCCTCCCCGGCGGCAGGCGCACTCCGGGACTCAAGGAGCTGCTGGCCGCGGTCGGCAAATACCTGCCGCCGGAGCAGGTCGCGCGCATCGAGGAGGCGGCGGAGTTCGGCGCCTCGGCTCACAAGGGACAGAAGCGCCTCTCCGGGGAGCCGTTCTTCGCGCATCCGGTGGCGGCTGCCGCCATTCTGGCCGACCTCCACCTCGATGCGGATACGCTGATCGCGGCGATCCTGCACGACGTCATCGAGGACACCCCGACCCCCAAGGACCAGTTGGCGGCGCGGTTCGGAGCCGACGTCGCGGAGCTCGTCGATGGCGTGACGAAGCTCGATGCGATCCAGTTCAAGAGCCGCGAGGAGGCGCAGGCGGAGTCCTTCCGCAAGATGCTGCTGGCGATGGTGCGCGACCTCCGGGTGATCCTGGTCAAGCTCGCCGACCGCACCCACAACATGCGCACCATCCAGGCCATGCCGCTGCCCAGGCGCCGGGCCGTTGCCCGCGAGACCCTGGAGATCTACGCGCCGATCGCGGAGCGCCTCGGCCTCTACAACATGAAGCTCGAGCTCGAGGATCTCGGCTTCGAGGCGCTCTACCCGCACCGCTACCAGGTGCTCGACCGCGCGCTGCGCAAGGCGCGCGGCAACCAGAAGGAGTTCCTGAGGAAGCTCGACCAGCAGCTCGCCGGCGCGCTGGTGAAGAACGAGATCCACGCGCGCGTCGAGACGCGCGAGAAGCATCTCTACAGCATCTACAAGAAGATGCTGCGCAAGCGCGCGTCCCTGGCGGAGATCGTCGATGTGTACGGCCTGCGGGTCATCGCCGACAAGCCCGACACCTGCTATCGCGCGCTCGGCGTCGTGCACTCGGTGTTCAAGCCCATGCCCGGGCGCTTCAAGGACTACATCGCCATCCCGCGGGTCAACGGCTACCAGTCGCTGCACACGACGCTCTTCGGCCCCAACGGCGTGCCGATCGAGGCGCAGATCCGCACCGAGGACATGCACCGGGTCGCCGAGTCCGGCATCGCCGCCCACTGGAAATACAAGAGCGGCGGCGATGCGGACTCCATGCAGCAGCAGCGCACCCGCGAGTGGCTGTCGAGCCTCGTCGAGCTGCAGGAGGACGGCAGCTCGGAGGAGTTCCTCGAGAGCGTCAAGGTCGACCTCTTTCCCGACAAGGTGTACGTCTTCACCCCGAAGGGCACCATCCTGCGGCTGCCGAGCGGCGCAACGGTGGTGGACTTCGCCTACGCCGTGCACACCGACATCGGCAACCGCTGCGTCGCGGCCAAGGTGGACCGCCGCCTGACGCCGCTGCGCACCGTGCTGCGCAACGGCCAGACGGTGGAGATCATCACCGCCAAGGGCGCGATGCCGAATCCCTCCTGGGTCAACTTCGTCGTCACCGCGAAGGCGCGCAACGCCATCCGGCATTACCTGAAGAGCCTGCGGCGCACCGAGGCGATCGCCCTCGGACAGCGGCTGCTCAATCAGGCGCTCGGAGAGTTCCGGCTGGCGCTCGAGGACGTCAGCTCCGAAGTGCAGCAGGCGGTGCTCGGAGAGTTCGGCATGAAGGATCTCGACGATCTCTACGAGAAGATCGGCCTCGGCGAGCGCCTGGCGCCCCTCGTGGCGCGACGCCTGCTGCCGGCGGCGCCGGTGCAAGGCAAGCCGCACGCGCCGGCGCCGCTCGCGATCGCGGGTACCGAAGGGCTGCTCGTCTCCTACGCGCGCTGCTGTTTTCCGCTTCCGGACGACCCCGTGTTCGCATTCCTTTCAGCCGGCCGCGGCGTCGTCATCCACCGTGAGCGCTGCGTCAACGTCGAGGACTATCGCAAACATCCGGAGAAGTGGCTGCCGGTGAGCTGGCAGCCGGCGCCGGACCGGCTCTTCAACTCGGAGGTCCGGATCTACGTGGTCAACCGCACTGGCGTGCTCGCGGCGGTCGCCGCGGCCATCGCCAGCACGGAAACCAACATCCACCACGTCTCGATCGAGGAGCAGGAGGGCGACGCCTCCATCCTGACCTTCGAGCTGAAAGTGCGCAACCGCAAGCATCTGGCACGCGTGCTGCGCGTCACCCGGCGGATGCCGGACGTGACGCGTGTCAGCCGGACGATTGCCGCGCACGCCCGCAGCGATCGCGCCGACGAGGAGATCGAAGGCGTGGACGAGAGCGAGGACCGGGGCCCCAATCCTGAAAGGTTGTGAGACAGCATGAGCCGTAAAGCAATTCAGACCGAGCGAGCGCCGCAGGCGATCGGCACCTACTCCCAGGCGGTGCGCGCGGGCGATACCGTCTACCTCTCCGGGCAGATCCCCTTCGACCCTGCCACCCAGGAACTGATCGGCGGCGACATCGAGGCCGAGATCCGCCGCGTGTTCGAGAACCTGAAGGCGGTCGCCGAGGCCGCGGGCGGCAGCCTGGCGCAGGCAGTGAAGGTCAACGTCTACCTGACCGACCTGACGCACTTCGCCAAGGTCAACGAGATCATGGCGCTCTACTTTCCGCAACCGTATCCGGCGCGGGCCGCCGTCGGCGTCGCGCAGTTGCCTCGGGGCGCGCGGGTCGAGGCGGAGTGCGTCCTTTACCTTGGCTGAGACCGCCCCGATCACGGCGCTGCGCGGCGTCGGCGAAGCGCTGGCGGAGCGCCTCGGGCGCCTCGGTGTGTCGCAGGTGCAGGACCTGCTCTTCGTGCTGCCGCTGCGGTACGAGGATCGCACCACGGTCGTCAGGATCGGCGCGCTGTTGCCCGGGATGCGCGCGGTCGTCGAAGGCGAGGTCCAGCTCGCGCAGGTGGCCTACCGCCGCCGCCGGCAGCTGCAGTGCAGCCTCTCGGACGGCTCGGGCTTCCTGACACTCCGCTTCTTCCATTTCTCCACGTCCCAACAGCAGGGCCTGGCGCGCGGCACGCGGCTGCGTTGCTTCGGCGAGGTGCGCCGCGGCCCCCAGGGCCTGGAGATGGTCCACCCGGAGTACCGTCGCGTCAGCGGCGCGGAGGCGCCGCCGGAGGAGACTCTGACGCCCATCTATCCGCTCACCGAGGGCGTGCCGCAGGGGCGGCTGCGCGCGCTCATTGCGCAGGCGCTGCGCGAGCTCGACACCGCGGGGGTGCGCGACTGGATTCCGCCGCAGATACTGGGATCCCTCGATCTGCCGCCGCTGCGGGAGGCACTGCGCTACGTTCATCGGCCGCCGCGCGAGGCGCAGCTCGCCGAGCTCGCGGCGGGCCGCCATCCGGCGCAGCGGCGGCTGGCGTTCGAGGAGCTGCTCGCCCATCAGGCGAGTCTGCGGGTATTGAAGCGCGCCGCCAGGACCGATCCGGCCTGGCCGCTCGAGGATCCCGAAGCGATGGCGGCGCGGCTCGCGGCCGCGCTGCCTTTCTCGCTGACGGCCGCGCAGGCGCGCGCGCTGGGCGAGGTCGAGGCGGATCTGCGCTCCGACGTGCCGATGGTCCGGCTCATCCAGGGCGACGTCGGCTGCGGCAAGACGATCGTTGCGGCCCTCGCGGCGGCGCGGGCCGCCGGAACCGGCCTGCAGGCGGCGCTCATGGCGCCGACCGAGCTCCTCGCGGAGCAACACTGGCGCAACTTCAGCGAATGGCTGCGGCCGCTGGGCGTGCCCGTGGCC
>JASHVV010000389.1 GCA_030044385.1 Gammaproteobacteria bacterium | reverse complement strand
CTCGAAGTACTTCAGGCCATCGAGCCGCGGGGTGACCCAGTCTCCCGTCGTCACCATCTCCCGTGGGATCTCGGCGTAGCGTCCCTCGTCCGGATCCAGCATGGGACGGAGCTGGATGGTGACGAGCCATACCGCCGCGAGCGCGACCCAGCCCCACCACCTGAGCCCGCCCACACGCGAGCTCGAGCCAACCCCCGGTGCCGTGCTCATTCCCCTCAGCCGCCCGCCAGGGCGGCGGCGCGCGCGCTGAAGTTCTCCTGCTTCACGTAGAACTCGATGGTGCGGCGAATGGCCGTGTCGAGATCCGTGGTCGGGCGCCAGCCGAGATCGCGCTCCGCGGCGTGGATGGCGGGCACGCGCACCTGGATGTCCTGGTAGTACTTGCCGTAGTAATCGCCGGCCGAGACCTCGACGATCTGGGTGGCGCGCGCGCTCTCGCGCAGCACCGGGAACTCCTGCGCGATGCGGATGGTGCGCTCGGCGAGATCGCGGATCGAGACGCAGTTGCCGGGGTTGCCGATATTGAAGATGCGGCGCGAGGCGCGGCTCTGCGCGTTCTCGATGATGGTGAGCAGGGCCTCGATCGCATCGTCGATGTAGGTGAAGGAGCGCTTCTGGCGGCCGCCGTCGACCAGCTTGATCGGCCGGCGGTAGAGCACGTTCGAGAGGAACTGGGTGAAGACGCGCGAGCTGCCCTCTTTCGGCTCCTCGACGTTGTCGAGGTTGGGCCCGATGAAGTTGAAGGGGCGGAACAGCGTGTAGTCGAGGTTGTCGCGCACGCCATAGGCGTAGATGACGCGGTCGAGGAGCTGCTTCGAGGCGGCGTAGATCCAGCGCTGCTTCTCGATCGGGCCGTAGACGAGCGCGCTCGTCTCCTCATCGAGCACGGCATCGGGCGACATGCCGTAGATCTCCGAGGTGGAGGGGAATATCAGGCGCCTGCCGTACTTGACGCAGTGGCGGACCACGGAGAGGTTGGCCTCGAAGTCGAGCTCGAACACCCGCAGCGGATGGGTGACGTACTGCGCCGGGTTCGCGATCGCCACCAGAGGCACCACCACGTCGCACTTCTTGACGTGATATTCCACCCACTCCTTGTTGATGGTGATGTCGCCCTCGACGAAATGGAACCGGTCGTTCTTCGGCAGCGCCCCGAGCTTGTTGTCGGAAAGGTCGATGCCATAGACCTCCCAGTCGCGCTCGCGGAGGATGGCGTTCGTCAGGGCGCTGCCGATGAAGCCGTTCGCCCCTAGAATCATGATCTTGAGTGGCATGGGAGTCCTCGAGCCGCGGGCCGGGCCCGGCGCTGGCTAAAAGCGGCGAATTCTACCAGGATCTCAGCAGCAGCGGCTGATGCCGCCCCACTTGGCGGCCTCTCTGGCGGCGTAGAACGCCCGTCTGCTCGCGGGTGCCGCGCCCTCATGCGCGCGCGCGTGGTGCGCCAGATACCGCTCGTACGCGTCATCGCCCGAGAGCGCGCGCAGCCACCGCAGGACTGCCGCCATCGCCCCGCCCAGCGCGGTCCCGCGCAGGATGCTCCGCGCCCTCATCCGCCGCCCTCCACGGGCAGGTGCCCTGCGAGGGCAAGCGGCCGCGGCCGCGCCGCCTGGTAGGGTGTCTCCGAGCTCGCCGCCACCGGCAGACCGCGGAGCCGGCGCAGGCACACCCGCCCCATGTCGAGGATCACGAGCCAGAGAATGGCCGTGAAGAGCCCCGTGAGCCAGGCATCGAGCCGCTGATTGAAGATGAGCTGGGGCGCAACCGCCGCGGCCGTTGCCGGCAGCGTGCCGGCCGCAAGGTGCGCCGACAGCTCGCGGGCGGCGGCCAGGAGCCCGATGCGCGGGTCGGCGCTCGTGACCTTCTGCCAGGCGGCGACCGTCGTCACCAGGGCGAGCCAGGCGAGCGGCAACAGAGTGACGGCCGCGTAGCGCACCTTGCCCGACTTCACCAGGATCCCGGTCGCGACCGAGAGCGCGATCGCGGCCAGCATCTGGTTGGCGATGCCGAAGAGCGGCCAGAGGATGTTGACTCCCCCGTTGGGATCGATCACCCCGACATAGAGGAAGTAGCCCCACCCGGCAACGATGAGCGTGCTCGCGAGCAGCACCGATGGATACCAGGAAGTGCGGCCGAGGGGCGCATGCATGTGACCGAGCAGGTCCTGCAGCATGAACCGGCCGACGCGCGTGCCCGCATCCAGCGTGCTCAGGATGAACACCGCCTCGAACATGATGGCGAAGTGATACCAGAGACCGAGAAAGCCCCGGCCGAAGGTGCTGCCGAAGATGCTGGCCATCCCGACCGCGAGCGACGGCGCCCCGCCCGTGCGCGCGAAGAGCGTGGCCTCGCCCATGTCGTGCGCGAGGCTCTGCATCTGGCGGACGGAGACGGGGAATCCCCAGCCGGAGATGGTGTGCACGGCAGCCGCCGGCGCGCTGCCCACGACGCCGGCGGCGGTGTTGATGGCGAAGAACACGCCGGGATCGAGCAGCGTGGCGGCGATCATGGCCATGATGGCGACGAACGACTCCAGCATCATGCTGCCGTAGCCGATGAGGCGCACGTCCGCCTCGCTCGCGATGAGCTTGGGTGTCGTGCCGCTCGCGACCAGCGCGTGGAAACCGGAGACCGCGCCGCAGGCAATGGTGATGAACACGAACGGGAATATCTTGCCGCCGAAAAGCGGCCCGTGGCCGTCGACGAAGGCCGTCAGCGCCGGCATCCTGATCTCGGGATGCCGCAGCACGATCGCGACGGCGAGCAGGGCCACGGTCCCGGCCTTGAGGAAAGTCGACAGGTAGTCGCGCGGCGCCAGCAGCAGCCACACCGGCAAGATGGCGGCGATCCAGCCGTAGCCGACCACGAAGCCGGCGAGCGGCAGGCTCGGCCAGTCGAACAGGCCCCGGAGCCACGGCTGGCCGTCGACCCAGCCCCCGCCCAACACCGCCAGCAGCACCAGCGCCAGCCCCAAGGCCGAGGCCTCCAGGATGCGTCCCGGGCGCAGGTGCCGCAGATGCAGCCCGACGAGAATCGCCGCCGGCACGGTCGCGAGCACCGTCGCCGTCGACCAGGGACTGTGCTTCATGGCGTTGACGACCACCAGGCCGAGCACCGCGATGAGCAGGACCATGATGAGCAGCGTGCCGAGGATCGCCGCATAACCGCCGACGGGACCGAGCTCATCGCGCGCCATCTGACCGAGGCTGCGGCCGTCGCGGCGGACGGAAAGCAACAGGATCGTCATGTCCTGCACGCAGCCGCCGAGCACGGCGCCGACGAGTATCCAGAGTGTGCCGGGCAGATAGCCGAACTGCGCCGCGAGCGTCGGACCGACCAGCGGGCCCGGGCCTGCAATCGCCGCGAAATGGTGGCCGAATGCGATCCACCTGTGCGTGGGCACGAAGTCGCGCCCGTTGTCGTGCCGTTCCGCGGGCGTCGCACGCGAAGCGTCGACGGAGAGCACGCGCGCGGCAACCCACGCAGCATAGAACCGATAACCGAGCGCATAGACGCACACGGCGGCCGTGACGATCCACAAGGCGTTGATCGGCTCGTGACGATGCAGGGCAATCCCGGCCAGAGCGATTGCCCCGATCACTGCCAGCAGGATTCCGGTCATCTTTCTCATCAGGCGAGCAGTGCCTTCATTGCGCGCCGGTAGCGCGCTACGATCGCCTCGCGCCGGCGATGCTGCCCGCCGCTCACCACCTTCTCCCCCGCGCGCCATACGCAATCGATGACCTCGCGCCCGGCGGCGAAGATCCAGCTGTCGAGAATCTCGTCCTCGCGCCGCCCGATCAGCGCAGGATGGCCGGCGTCGAGGCTCACGAGATCGAACGGCGCATTCGCCGTCAACCCGACGATCCCGACCGTCCTGGCCCGGGCGCCGGCGAGCGCCTGAGTGCCGCCCGCGAGCGCCGCATCGAAAAGACTGCGCCCGGTGGAATGTCCCGGCTCGCCCGCGAGCACATTGCGCAGCCGCCGGGTGAGGCGCTGGGAGTACTCCAGCGCGCGCAGCTCCGCGCCGGCATCGAGCAGCACGTTGGAGTCGGTCCCGATCCCGAGCCGCCCGCCGCGGCTGCGGAATTCCGGCGCCGCAAACACGCCGTCACCGAGACTCGCCTCGGTCATGGGACAGAGCCCGACCACCGCGCCGGCGGATGCGACCCACTCGAGCTCCGCCGGCGTCGCGTGAGTCGCATGCACGAGACACCACTCGTCGTCGACCGTGGCCGCCTCGAGCAAGCACTCGATGGGCCGCCGTCCACACCAGGCGACGCAGTCCTCGACTTCGCGCACCTGCTCGGCAACATGAATGTGGACAGGACCGCCGCCGGCCAGCGACACAACAGCCGGCAGCTCATCCAGTGTGACGGCACGCAGACTGTGCGGCGCAACACCCACGTTGCCGGCCGTCAGCCCGCCCACTGCCCTGCGGCTCGACTCCACGATTCTCCCGAAGCGCTCGAGATCCGTGATGAAGCGCCGCTGACGCTCGCTGGGCGCGCGCCCGCCGAAGCCGCCGTGGGCGTAGAAGGTCGGCAGCAGGGTGAGCGCGATGTCCGTCTCGCCGGCAGCCGCCGCGATGCGCCCGGCGAGCTCGCCGGGATCGGCGAACGGCACGCCCGACTTGTCCTGGTGCAGGTAATGGAACTCCCCGACGCGCGTGAACCCGGCTTCGAGCATCTGCGCGAACGCCAGCGCGGTGACCGCTTCCAGCTGATCCGGGTCCATCCGCTCCACGAACCGGTACATGGCCTCCCGCCAGGTCCAGAAGCTGTCCTCCGCCGGGCCGCGGCGCTCCGTCAGTCCGGCGATGGCGCGTTGGAAGGCATGACTGTGCACGTTGGGCAGCCCCGGAATGCCGACGGCATGGCGCTCATCCTCTTCGCCGGGATCGGCCTCCGGCTCGACGGCAGTGATGAGGCCGTCCCGGCCCGTGACGCGGACACGCCGCGCCCACCCGCCCGGCAGCAGGGCCGATTCGAACCAGAGTGTCGGCGCCCTCTCGCTGCCGGCATTCATCGGAAAGCCTCCCGAGCTGCGCTACCGGGGAGTCATTCTAGACTCAAAACCGCGCGCTTTGCCCTCATGCGCGGCGGAGCCGCCGTTGCACCGCGAGCAGGATGTCCTGCATCTCGCGGATGCGAAGCGCGGTGGCGCAGGCGAAGAACGCGCCGCCCCCCGCCACGATGACGGCGGCGAGCGAGCCCGCCTTCGGCCAGAACCGCTGGGTCGCCCAGCCGGCGAGGAGGTAATGGTTGCCCGCCCAGCAGATCGCCGCGAGCACCACGGAGGCCCCCGAGAGCCGCAGGAGGAGCGCGACCATCGCGCGCGACTCCAGCCGGCCCAGGTGGCGGTGCATGAGCGCATAGAGCACGAGGAAATTGGTCGTCGCGATGCACGCGGTCGAGAGCGCGAGCCCCTGATGGCCCCATCCCAGCCGCATGGTCAGGAGCCAGTTGAGGAAGAAATTGATCGCGACCGCGCCGAAGCTCACGAACATCGGCATGTTGCGCCGGTCGATCGCATAGAAAGCGTTGACCAGGATTTTGAGCGCGGCATAGCCGCAAAGGCCGACCGCATACCACCGCAGCGCCGCGGCCGCCTCGAAGGCATCGTGCGCATTGAAGCGGCCGTGCTGGAAGAGCACCGACATGATCGGCTCCGCGAGGAGGATCAGGCCGATGCTCGCCGGGATGGTCATGAGAAAGGCGAGCCGCATGCCGCGCGCCAGCTCGGTGCGAAAGCCCGTGATGTTGCCGCCGGCGGCCATGCGCGCGAGCAGCGGCAGGGAAACGGTGCCGAGCGCGACCCCGAAGATCCCGAGCGGCATCTGCATCAGGCGGAAGGCGAGCGCCAGCCACCATACCGGCCCGTTGCCGAGCCTCGAGGCGAACGCCGAATTGACCAGCACGTTGACCTGAGTGGAGCTCGCCGCGATCACCGACGGCCCCATGAGCTGCAGGATGGCCTTGACCCCCTTGTCGCGCCAGCGGAAGTCCGGTCGGAAGCGATAGCCCAGATGCTTGAGCGAAGGGAGCTGCACGCCCAGTTGCATCGCGCCGCCGATCAATGTGCCGATCGCGAGTCCTATGGTCGCGCGCGTGCCGAAATGCGGGTCGATGAGCCAGCCGATGCCGGCGCCGGCAATGATGGAGCCCAGGTTGAAGAAGCTCGAGGCGGTCGCGGGAATGCCGAAGACGTTCTTCGCGTTCAGCATCCCCATCACCAGCGCCGCGAGCGAGACGAGCAGGATGAAGGGAAACATGATCCGCGTCAGGGTCACGGTCAACGCCGCCTTG
>JASHVV010000046.1 GCA_030044385.1 Gammaproteobacteria bacterium | reverse complement strand
TCGCTCTCCTCCTCGCGCTGGCCGGTGATCGGCTCGTTCGGCAGGCGCTCGTTGTCGGCCAGCTCTTCGAGCAGGTAGGCGCCGAGGTCGCCGGTGTAGAACCACTCGTCCTTCTCGCCGGTGGCCTCGTTGGTGAAGGTGATGCGCAGGCCGGCACAGAGCACGGCCTTGGCCTTCAGGGTGTGCTTGAGCTGCGGGACGGAGAACTTGTCGGAGTCGAAGAACTTGGGGTCGGGCCAGAAGCGCACGGTGGTGCCGGTGTTGCGCTGGCCGACGGTGCCCACGGGCTCGAGCTTGGAGTGGACTTTGCCGTCCTTGAAGCTGATGTTGTATTCCTTGCCGCCGCGCTTGATCCAGCACTCGAGGTGCTTGGAGAGCGCGTTGACGACGGAGACGCCGACGCCGTGCAGGCCGCCGGAGAAGGTGTAGGTCTTGTCGGAGAATTTACCGCCGGCGTGCAGGCGGGTGAGGATGAGCTCGACGCCGCTCACCTTTTCCTTGGGGTGGATATCGACGGGCATGCCGCGGCCGTCGTCGGCGACTTGCAGGGAGCCGTCCTTGAACAGGGTGACGTCGATTTGCTTGCAGTAGCCGGCGATTGCCTCGTCGACGCTGTTGTCGATGACCTCGTGGGCCAGGTGGTTGGGGCGGGAGGTATGGGTGTACATGCCGGGGCGGCGGCGCACGGGCTCCAGGCCGCTCAGGACTTCTATGTCGGAGGCTGTGTAGGAACTGCTCATGGGGGGATATTACCCTGGCGCGTTCGGAGCGCAGCACAAAAAGGCTCTTGGCCAGAACGCCGCAAGTACATCCCTGTAGGCTCGCGGGCCGCCTGTCCTGGCGGCCAGCGTCTGGCCAAGAGCCTTTTTGCGCTGCGCTCCTACTTCAGGTCCGCGACTAGTGCGGCTCTTACGGGGGCGGGGACGGGATCCACCGAGTGGCGGTAGTGGGGGTGATCGATGCCGACGGAGAGGGCGGCTCCGGTCTGCAGCGACGCGATCATGGGGGAAGAGAGCTCAAAGCGCAGGAAGTGGACGGAGGAAGTCTTGTCGGCGGTGTCGCGCTCGAGGTCTTCGTCGGCGATCGCGTACACGCGGGGGTGGGCGTGCACTTGCACGTAGCAGCGGTCTTCGAGACCGATGAGCTGCGCGAGCTGGCGCTGGCGCTCGGCGACGTCGGGGAACTCGATCAGCAGGGTGGCTTTCCAGTTGCTGCCGTCGGGGATCAGGGGGTTGTAGGCGTCGAGCTCGTCGCGGATGCCTTCGGGCTCGAAGATGCGCTCGGCGCGCAGCATCTCCTGGACCTGGTACTGCATCGTCAGGCGGTCCTCGAAGGACCAGGTGACGTTCGGGCCGACGGCGAGCTTGCGATCGCGCTTGTGCTCCATCACGCGGGCGCGGAAGGCGGGGCGCTCGCGGGCGTAGCGCTCCAGGCTCATGAGGTCGGCGGGGGTGAGCTTGTCCACGGCGTCAAATCCCGTAGGCGAGCCGCAGGAGCGTGAGCGGATGCTCGGGCTCGCGGGCGCCGCCCTCGAGGCCGCTCTCGATCTGCTCGCCGGCCATGGGGCAGTCGCTGGCGTAGTGCTCGGCAGCGGCGGACTGGACCCGCTGGATCACGGGGCGGCCGATCCTCATGGAGGCGGCGCGGAATTCCTTTTTCACGCCGTAGGTGCCGTTGTGTCCGGAGCAGCGCTCGATGGTGTCGACGGTGGTCCCGGGGACGAGGCGCAGCACGTCCCGGGTCTTCAGGCCGATGTTCTGCACGCGCAGGTGACAGGGGACGTGATAGCTCACCTTGCCGAGCGCGCGCTTGAAATCGGTGTTCAGGAGGCCGGCGCGATGGCGGTGCATCAGGTACTCGAACGGGTCGAAGATGCGCTCGGCGACGCGCCGGACGTCCGCGTCATCGGGAAACATCAGCGGCAGCTCCTGCTTGAACATCAGCACACAGGAGGGGATCGGCGCGACGATGTCCAGGCCCGAATCGATCGCACGGATGAGCTGCGGGATGTTGTGATCCTTCAGCCGGGCGACCGTCTCGAGGTCGCCGAGCTCGAGCCGCGGCATGCCGCAGCAGCGCTCCTGGGCGACGAGCGTGACCGGAATGTCGTTGTGCTCGAGAACGGCGACCAGGTCCTCGTTGATCCGTGGGTCGTTGCGGTTGCCGTAGCAGGTGGTGAAGAGCGCCACCTGGCCGGCGGTTTCCGCGGTGGCGACCGCTTTGGCGGCGGCGGCCCTGCCCAGCCGCCGCAGGCGCTTGCGGGCGGTGCGGGAGTGGTATTGCGGAATCGGCGCCGTGGGATCGACGCCGAGCGTCTTCGCCAGCACCGCGCGGCCGGCGCTGGAGCGGTTGACGGCATTCACAACCTCCACGATGACGGGGATGCCGGCAATCTTTCCGACCGTGTCCGTCGCGGCGAGCGCACGATCGCGGAGGCTGATGCCTTCCTCGCGGGCGCGCACGGCTTTCGCTCGCAGCATCAGATGCGGGAAATCGACGTTCCAGGGATGCGGCGGCACGTACGGGCACTTCGTCATGAAGCACATGTCGCACAGGTAGCAGTGATCGACGACTTCCCAGAAGACCTTCTTGTCGACCGCATGCACCTCGCCGGCGTCCGTCGCATCCACCGCGTCGAACAATGTTGGAAAGGCGTTACAGAGGCTGAAGCAGCGGCGGCAGCCGTGGCAGATGTCGAAGACGCGCTCGAGCTCCTTGGCGAGCGCGGCCTCCTCGTAAAAGGCGGGGTTGCGCCAGTCGAG
>JASHVV010000388.1 GCA_030044385.1 Gammaproteobacteria bacterium | reverse complement strand
GTCGAGACTCCCAGCGCCCCGAAGCGATCATCCCCCGCAAAATAGAGGTACTCGAGCAGCGACAGGCGCGGCGGCTTATCGATGAAGCGAATGACGCGCTCGCCCCAACGGTCGGGCCGCGCATCGTCCACCGCACCCGCCGCGGTGTTCCTGTCCGCCGGCAGAAACTCCTGATCGATCAGAGGCAGATCCTCGCTGAGCTCGAAGCCATGCTCGCGCCACTGCGGAAAGTACCTGAGGGAGACGCCCTGATTGGACCGCACCAGATTGAGCTCGCCCACGGGAATGGGGCGGGCGGGATCGAGCAGGGACCATAGGTACAGCCGATCGACAACCGCATATCCGGAGGCGCTCGAATCGGGTGCGGCGGCGGGACTCATCCCGGCCCCTCCCGTCGGGCCCGAGCGAGGCGTGCCTGTGCCGAGGCAGCGGAGCGAGCGGCGCGCCGCTTCAATGCCTGCCGAACGTCGTCTTCGAGCGCTCCGCGATCTTCTGCCGGCGCCGCAAGCGCGGGCAGACCATTCACCCGCCCGATCAGCCACAGCGCCGTTGCGTACAGTCCGACACCCACGGCGGGATCGCCCCGCTCGAGCCGAACCAGCGTGGGCACCGAGCATCCCAGACGGCCGGCCCATTCGCGCTGCGACTCCCTGCGTCTCACCCGAGCGATCGCCAGGTTCTCGCCCAGGCTGCGAAGGGCCTGAGCCGCCGCCGGGGGAAGAGCTTCCAGAACGGGGGTTCTCTTTGACATGCTCATATATCTTATCGATTGGCTAGATTTGAGCAAGTATATTTAATCAAAATAAAGTACAGATTCATTACAGTATAATAAATTGACTTTCTTCCAGCGCTGCCGCTAGCCTGCCGCATGCCTGATCCCGATCTCGACCCTCAGCTTGCCGCCATCCCCTTGCCCGCCCTCCTCCGCCACGCGCGCAACGCCTACGGCTCCACCATGCGCCGCGCTCTGGAGGACGCGGGCTACGACGACATTCCCAAGAACGGGCTCTACCTGATCGGCGGCCTGGCCCTCGGAAGAGGCGACGTTCCGCTGGCGGCGCTGATCCGCGATCTGCGGATCTCCAAGCAGGCCGCGGGCCAGCTGGTCGACGCACTCGTCAGCCGCGGCTACCTGGATCGCACGGTCGACGAGCAGGACCGCAGGCGTTTGATCATCACCCTGACCGCACGCGGGCGGGCGGCCGCCGCGACCCAGTCGGCGGCCGGCAAGCGCGTCGAAGAGGCTTTGCTCGCCAAGGTCGGCCCGGAGTGTGTTCGGCAGGCGCGCATCGCGCTCGCCGCACTCACGGACATGGCGGAGTGGCGCCAGCCTGGGACAATCGAAGAAGAGTTGGATACGTGATGCTGCGACCCGGACCCGTGATCGTCGCGCTGTGGGTGGCCTTCTGGATATCCTGGCTGCTCGCGGCCGGCTGGAGCGCAAAGGCCGAGAGCCGTGTTGGCGTGAGGGGCGAGTTGGCCTACCGGCTCGTGCTCATCGCCGGCGCCCTGCTCCTCCTCCCGCGCGCGCATGGCTATCACGGGCCACTGCGCCTATGGTGGGTGACGCTCGATGAGGCGTGGGTCTGCACCGCGGTGCTGGCCCTCGGCCTCCTCTTCAGCTGGTGGGCGCGCATCCATCTGGGCGCACTATGGAGCGGTTGGATCACCCGCAAGACCGACCACCGCGTCGTCGAGAGCGGACCCTACGGCATCGTGCGCCACCCCATCTACACCGGGCTGCTGGTGGCCGTCTATGCGACCGCCACCGCCAAGGGTACGATACCTGGCGTGCTCGGCGCGCTGCTCATCACGGTGGGCCTCTGGATGAAGGCGCGGCTCGAGGAACACTGGCTGCGCGCGGAGCTCGATCCGGGCGCCTATGACGACTACCGGCGCAGAGTGCCCATGCTCGTGCCCTTTGGACCGAGGTGACCATGGATCCGCGACTCGTCACGCCCTATCTCATCGCCGCAGTAATCGTCTGGGGCGTCTATCGCCGCATGCGGCGCTCCTTCGGCCGGCAGCGCGTGCGCGACGGATTCATGTGGTTCAGGATCGGCATATTGACCCTGGTCGCCGTCTTCATCGGCGTGCAGATCGCACACGACATCAATGTGCTCGGCATCCTGCTGGCCGGCATCGCCTGCGGCGCCGTGCTCGGTTACTTCGGTCTCCGGCACACGAAGTTCGAGGTGACTGCGCAGGGGCGGTTTTATACGCCCCATACCTACCTCGGCCTGGCAGTCACCGCGCTCTTTCTCGCCCGGCTGTTGTACCGCTTCCTCGGCATGTACAACGGGCTGGTCCCGCCTGCCGACACCGGCCAGGACCTTGCCGTCATCTATCGACACAACCCCTTCACTCTCGCGGTGATCGGGGCCGTCGTGGGTTACTACGTGATGTACTACGCAGGCGTGCTGCAGCGCACCCGGGCTCCGGTGGGCCGGATCACGGCCTGAAGAGCTGCGCGGCCGCCCGCAGGCTCGGCAGTCAGCGGCGGCGCGGCACGGTCAACGCGCCTTGGGCCGCGATCCGCGGGAAACTCTGCGGGCCCGGTCGTACGGATTGGCATCGGTGCGGTACTCGATGACCACCGGTGTCGCAAAGAGATCGAACCTCTTGCGGAAGATGTTCACCAGATATCGGGTGTAGGAATCCGGAACGGACGCCGTCTGATTGCCGTGAATGACGATCCGTGGCGGATTGCGGCCGCCCTGGTGCGCGTAACGGAGCTTGATCCGCCTGCCGTGCACGAGCGGCGGCTGGTGAACCGTGAGGGCGTGCTCCAGCGTTCGCGTCAGCTCCTTGGTCGCCATCTCCCGCATGGACGCCTCATAAGCCCGCACCGCCGACTGCATGAGCTCGCCCACTCCCGTGCCATGGCGCGCCGAGATGAAGTGCAGCGGCGCGAACGGCACGAAGTCCAGCCTGAGCGCGAGCTGCCGATGAATCTCCTCACGCTGGTCCGGCGGAATGCCGTCCCACTTGTTGATGGCGATGATGAGCGAGCGGCCGCGATGCAACGCAACACCGAGCACGCTCGCATCCTGCTCCGTCACCGTGTCGTGCGCGTCCACGACGAGGATCACCACGTGCGCCTCGTCGATCGCCTGCAGCGTCTTCGCGACGCTCGCACGCTCGATGACATCCTCCACCCTGGCGCGACGCCGCATCCCCGCGGTGTCGATGAGCTGGAACTGCCGCCCGTCGCGCTCGAACGGCACCAGAATGCTGTCGCGCGTGGTACCCGGCTGATCGCTCGCGATGACCCGCTCCTCGCCGATCAGGCGGTTGACGAGCGTCGATTTGCCGACGTTCGGCCGGCCGATGATGGCAATGCGCACGCCCTCCGCGGCAGGGTCCGTGACCTCCGCCGCCTCCGGCTCCAGCCCAACGAGAGCCTGCGCCATCAGCTCCTCGCATCCCTGCCCATGAGCGGCGGAGATACCGACCGGCTCGCCGAAGCCGAGCGCATGGAAGTCGGCGGCCGCCAGATCGAGGTCCAGCCCCTCCGATTTGTTGACGGCAAGGGTCGTCGGCTTGCCCGACTTGCGCAGCTCCCGAGCCACGAAATCGTCCTGAGGCGTGAGCCCGGCGCGTCCGTCGACCAACAGGATGAGCCGATCGGCCTCCGCCACGGCGCGCTCCGTCTGTGCGCGCATCTGGGCCTCGATACCCTTGGGGTTCTCGACCAGCCCGCCGGTATCGACGGCCACGAAAGGCATCGGCCCCACGCGCCCGAAACCGTATTGGCGGTCACGGGTGAGTCCCGGCACGTCCGCGACTATGGCATCGCGCGTGCCGGTCAGCACGTTGAACAGGGTCGACTTGCCGACGTTGGGCCGGCCTACGAGAGCGACGATGGGCAGCATGAGGCTGCTGCTCAGTTATCCCGGAGGCGACATCCGGTAGGCGACGATGTGCCCTTCGTCGTTGATGACCAGCACCTCGTTGCCCACGGCGATGGGCGGATTGCTGATGCGCACCTTGCCGGCTCGCACGCGGGCAATGAAGGCGCCGGTGCGCTTGTCCAGGAAGTGCACATACCCCTGAAAGTCGGCAGTGACTACCGCATCATCGCTCACCGCGACGGTGGTCAGGCCACGATAACGCAATGCGGGTTGGCTCCAGATCACCGAGCCGTTGCTGCGATCGAGCTTCTCGACCCGTCCGTCGGCCGTCGCCATGTAGACCGCGCCACTGTCGCCGAACGTCAATCCACGGTAGCTGGAGGCCTTGTGGGACCACCAGGTCTGGCCGTTCTTGAGTCCCAGCATGGTCACGGTTCCGTGGTAACCCACTGCGTAGACATCGCTGCCGGCAACGTCCACAGGTCCGGCGACATCAGACAGCCTCTGGATCTGCGTGCGGCCGTGGGGCTGAGAGACGACCGACAGCCAGACCTGGGAGCCGTCGGCCGCATTGACCGCGAGTACTCTGCCGTTGGAGAAGCCGCAGATGATGAGGTCGCCTGCGATCACGGGCGTCGAGGTGCCGCGCAGAGAGAGCGCCGGGACCTCCTGGCTCGCTTCCCAGAGCTCGTGGCCATCCGTCGGCGAGAGGGCGCGCAGCCTGCCGTCGAGGGCGCGCACCGCCACGACATTGGCCGAGATCGCCGGCGGGGAGATCACCGAGCCGTTGATCAGAACCGTCCAGAGCGTCTTCCCGGTAGCGGCATCGAGCGCGACGACGTGACCGTCAGTGGCGCCTGCCACGAGCAGGTTGCCGCGGACGGCGGGTCCGCCTCCGAGCGGCAGCCGCGTGTAGGTGCGCCAGATTCTGTGGCCGGTGGCGAGATCGAATGCCGCAACCTCGCCCTTGTGGCTGGACGCATAGACGCGGCTGCCGTCGACCGCCATGCCCAACCCGAGGCGTAATCGCTTGGCACCGCGATCGGCGACCGAGGCCTTCCAGAGCTCCTGCACGCGCAGGCTCGAATGGATCGGGGCGAGCTTCGCGGGCTGCTCGGGGTTCTTGTTCTTGGAGCAGGCGGCCAGCAGGCAGAGCGCCGCCGCCGCCGCCGCCCAGAAACGCGTCGATCGCAGAGTGTTGGTTTGCAAAGGAGCCCTCATGGTTTCTTGGCAGGCTGGCCGGCGCGCGCGGCAGGCGCCGCGGGCGTCGCCACATCCGCGGACAGGTCGGCAATCTCGAGGTCGAGCAGCCCGGAATCGGTCTCACCGCCGGTATCGGACGCCTTGGCCGCCTCATACTGCGCGAGGGCAGCCGCCTTGTCGCCCATTGCGTAGTAGGCATCGCCGCGCGCCTGCGCGTATTGCGGCGCCATGGCGCCCGGCTGGGCGCCATTCAGGGTGGCAAGCGCCGCCGACGGCTGCTGTAGCGCAATCTGCACCCGCGCCAGCCTCAGCCGCGCGACGAGCCGCAGAATGGAATCGGAAGAGTGCTGCACGACCTCCTGCAGCTCATCCGCCGCCCTCGCGAGCTGTCCGTCCTCGACGAACGCTCGCGCGGAAGTCAGCCGCGCCTGATCGGCATAGGGCGACGAGGGGTACTGGCGCTCCAGGTCGCCGACGAGGATGAATGCCTGCGTGCTGTCGCCGTGCTCGAAGGCAGTCTCCATCTCCATGAACGTCGCGCCGGCCGCGAGGTCCACGTTGTTCTCGCGGGCCTGCCACCAGCGATAGCCTCCGAGCCCCAGCGCGGCAATGGCGATCCCGGCCACGATGGCCGGCCCGTTCACCCGCAACCAGCGTGTCAGCGCTTCCCACTGTTCTCGTTCGTTCAGTAAATAATCGTCCACTACCCCTCCTCGAGGAGTCATTCTGCCGGTGCCGCGGCACCGGCGAGCGCCGCTTCGATGGCCGCGGCTAGCTCAGGCAGCGGGCACTCGCTCTGACCCGCCTCGTTGCGCAAAGGTTTCACGCCTGCGACGCCGCGCGCCAGCTCGTCGTCGCCCAGGATCAGCGCCAGCGCCGCGCCGCTGCGGTCGGCACGGCGAAACTGCGCCTTGAAATTGCCGCCGCCCAGATTGAGATCGAACCGCCGGGCAGGCAACTCGTCCCGCAGCCGCTCCACCAGGCCTATGCCGGCCGCGGTCGCACGGGCCCCGCTGACCACCACATAGACGTCCGCCGCCCGCGCCGCGGGAGCCTGTCCGGCCTGCAGGAGCAGCTCGACGACCCGCTCCACCCCCATTGCGAAACCGATTCCCGGCGTCGGCTCCCCGCCCAGCTGCGCGATGAGCCCGTCGTAGCGGCCGCCGGAGCATACGGCATCCTGGGAGCCGAGTGCGTCCGTAATCCATTCGAACACCGTGCGGCTGTAGTAGTCCAGGCCACGAACCAGCCGCGGATTGATCTGAAAGGGGATCCCGATGGACGTCAGCGCGGCGCAAAGCGCATCGAAGTGCTCGCGCGACTCCGGGTCGAGATGATCCGTGAGGAGCGGCGCGCCCGCAACGACCGCGCGCATCTCCGGATTCTTGCTGTCGAGGATGCGCAGCGGATTGCCCTCGAGGCGCCGGCGGCTGTCGGCGTCGAGCGCGCCCTCGTGCGCGCGGAAGTACCCGACCAGCTTCTCCCGGTAGGCGCGCCGCGACTCCGGCGTGCCGAGGGAATTGATCTCCAGCCGGACCCGCTCGATCCCGAGGCGGCGCCAGAGGCGCGTCGTGAGGGCGATCAGCTCCGCGTCGACGTCGGGGCCGGGAACGCCGACCGCCTCCACGTCGATCTGGTTGAACTGCCGGTAGCGGCCCTTCTGCGGCCGCTCGTGGCGGAACATCGGTCCGACGCACCAGAGCTTGTGCCGCTGCCCGCGCAGCATGCCGTTCGAGATCAGGGCGCGCATGATGCCGGCGGTCGCCTCCGGGCGCAGAGTGAGGCTTTCCCCGCCCTGGTCGCAGAAGGTGTACATCTCCTTCTCGACCACATCGGTGTATTCGCCGATCGCGCGCTTGAAGAGCGCGGTGTGCTCCACGACCGGGACCCGGATCTCCTCGTATCCGTAGGACGCCAGCAGCTCGCGTGCGCAGTCCTCCAGCCGCTGCCAGGCGCCGATCTGCGCGGGCAGCACGTCGTTCATGCCGCGGATCGGCTGGATATCGACCGTCAACTCAACCTCCCTTCTTCGGCGGCGGGGAGAGCGCCCGTCCGCCGGCGGTGATCAGGAATCGCGCGCTGTGGTCGGACCGCACGAAGCGCGCGATCGACGCCTGCCTGCCGCCCACCTCGATCGTGACGACCCTGGCGTCCCCCAGCGTCACGCTGAGCGGCGGAGCCCCTTCGAGCTTGCGGATCGCGGGCCCGGCATAGAGACCATAGAGCAGGCGCCGCCCATTGGCATCATAGACTTCGGTCCAGCTGGCGGCAGAGAAAGTCAGCGTAGCGTCGATTGCCGTCGATGACGGTACGGGCGCGGACGACGCCACCGCGGATGGAACCAGGCGCGCGGATGCCGCTACTGCGCGCACGAGCGCCGGATGCATCAGCTGCCCCTGCTGCATCCGTGCCTGCTGCAGGGGCGTCCCCGCCTGGACCGGAATCGGCACCACGCTGGCGCTCCATTGCCGATGCGACAGCGTCATGCCCCACCATACGGTGCCGGCCACTGCGAATACGACCACGACGACCACGGCCGGCGCAACGAGCCTGCCGACATCGTCCGGCACGGCCTTGGGGACGCGTGTCAGGTCGGGCGGCGGTATCCGCGTACCCTGGGAATACAACTCGAACAGGGGCTCCACCGGCTCACCCACCAACTCCGCGTAATGGCGCAGATGTCCCTTGAGGTAGACCGGCGCGCCGAGCGCTGCGAAGTTATCGGCCTCGAGCGCCTCGAGAACGTTGGGATCGATGTGCAGCTTCTCCGCCGCTTGCAGAATGGTGAGGCGGCTGCGCTCGCGGGCGCCGCGCAGCCGCGCGCCGATGCCTTCCGACATGACGCTCAGCCCGGGTTGCGACCGAGATCGGCCAGCGCCCGCGCCTGCGCCGAGTTCGGGAAATCGAGCTGCAGCCGGCGCGCGTACAACTCCGCGTCGAGCGGGTCCTTCTGCGCCCGCGTCACCTTCACGGCGAGCAGCAGCAGGTCCGGGGTCTCCTGGTCCGCGGCGATGAACGCGTCGATCTCCTGCCGGGCCTGAGCGAGCCGGCCGTCGGAGAAGTCGAGGTCCGCGAGCTCCCACGCGGCCTGTGGGAAGTTGGCCTGCACGGCGAGCGCGTTGCGGAACATCTGCGCCGCCTGCGTATCCCGATGCGCGCCGCGCAGACAGACGCCCGCGTTCTCGTACGCGACCGCCGGCGTCATGTAGAGCGGGTTTTGCGCGGCCTTCACGAAGGTCTGCACGCCTTCATCGACGCGGCCCACGCTGCAGAGATAGACCGCGTAATTGTTCTGGAAGGCGGGGTTCTTGGGCGCGAGCCGCAGCGCCTCGCGGAACTCCTTGTCGGCCTCCTGAGGCTCGCGCAGCCTGGCGAAGAGCAGCGCGCGCGCGCTGTGCACGTCGGGATCGCGCGGATTCTCCTTCAGCGCGAGATCGAGCTTGGTTTGCGAGACCGCCAGCTGGCCGCGCTCCAGGTAGGCGATTCCGAGCTCCGTGTTGTAAGCGGCGGCATCGTGGCGCCGCTGCACCGCCTGTTGATTCGCGCAGCCTCCCAGGACCGCTGCGAGCAACACGGCGCCCATGGCCGCCAGGATCGATTTTCTCATGCCTGCACCGTGACGCCGAACACCCGGCTGCCGAGCCGTACCGTCGTGCGATCGATCACCCGCCCGGCCAGCTGGCCGCACGCCGCATCGATGTCGTCGCCTCGCGTGCGCCGCACCGTGGCCATGACACCCCGGCGGATCAGCTCATCGCGGAAGCGCTGCACGGCTTGCGGCTCTGACCGGCGGTACGCGGTGCCCGGAAAGGGGTTGAACGGGATGAGGTTCACCTTCGCCGGATGACCCGCGAGGAGTCTGGCGACGGCGCGTGCCTGCACGGGTGAGTCGTTGACACCCGCGAGCAGCACGTACTCGAACGTAACGCTGCGCCCGTTCCGCTCGTCGATGTAGTGCCAGCAGGCCTCGAGCAGCTCCGCGATCGGATGCTTGCGGTTGATCGGCACCAGCTCGCTGCGCAGCTCATCGTCGGGAGCGTGCAGCGAGACGGCGAGCGCCACGTTGCTGTGCTCGGCGAGCTTGTAGATCTGCGGCACCAGTCCCGAGGTCGACAGCGTCACGCGCCGGCGCGACAGGTCGAAGCCGAAGTCGTCGAGAAAGATGTCGAGCGCCGGCACGACGTTGCGGAAGTTGGCGAGCGGCTCGCCCATGCCCATGAGCACGACGTTGGTCACGATCCGCTCGCGGGCGGGCTCATGCGCGAATGAGCCCTCGAGCTCGCGGTTGGCGAGCCACACCTGGCCGACGATCTCGGCCGTCGTCAGGTTGCGGTTGAAGCCCTGCTGCGCGGTCGAGCAGAACGAGCAGTCGAGCGCGCAGCCGACCTG
>JASHVV010000387.1 GCA_030044385.1 Gammaproteobacteria bacterium | reverse complement strand
CTTCGTCGTCAGAACACCCGACCGGGATGCGCTCCAGGCGCACCTGCGCGAGGCGGGTATCGGCACGAGTATTCACTACCCGCTCGCCTGCCACCGCCAGCCGGCGTACTCGGCAGAGCGATGGCCGTCCCTGCCGATCGCAGAGCGGCTCCAGTCGGATGTTTTGAGCCTGCCGATGGCTCCGTATCTGTCCATGGCCGACATCCGCGCCGTAGCCGAGAGCATCGGGGCGTTCTTCTCGTGAGCGTCACCACCGTCATTCCGGCGTACAAGCCGAAGTATCTGCACGAGCTCCTGACCGCGCTCCGTCACCAGACAGTGAAGCCCGAACGCATCATTTTCTCCGACGACAGCCCCGGCCGTGCTTTTCTGGCCACGCTGCAAAGCGAGCCGGTCCGATCCGCCGTGGCGGACCTGAACATCGAGGTCATCGACGGCCCCCATGCCGGTGCTTTCGCCAATTTCCGCCACCTGTTGCGGGTCTGGGGCGGAAGCACCCGGCTCGTGCATTTCCTGCTCGATGACGACTTCATCTACCCGGAGTTTTACGAGCGTCACCTGGCCGTGCATGCGACCGGCGCGGTCGATTGCTCGGTCAGCAGGCGCTGGACGTCGATCGAGGCCGGGCTGCCGGTCGGCCGGCTCCCCGTTCCCGAGCTGATCGCCCGTCGCGAGCAACGCGCGCTGACGATCGGGTCCGAATTCCTGTTCCCGACGACGCTGCCGTCGTGCAACAACTGGCTCGGCGAGCTGTCGCACGCGGTCTTCAACCACGAAGTCTCCGGCCTGCTCGAGCAGCCGCGCCTCGCCGGCATCTCGTTCGAGGGGCTCGGCGACATAGGCTTTTTCCTGTCCGCGAGCCTGCGCAAGCCGATCGGCTTCCTGAACGACGTGCTCGGCTTCTTCCGCCTCAATCCGGCGCAGAACTCGCAGCAGAACTCCAGCCGCGACTTCAAGACCTGCCATCTGGCGTGGATTGCGCTCGGACTGGCGGCGCAACGTCTCAACAAGATCGAGCCGGAGCAGGCCAGCCAATGCTTTCGCACGACGGGAGCGCTCATGGCGAGGCGGCTCGGCGGCAATGCGGACATGGTGCCGTTCTGCGACCTGGCGCCCGCCCTGGTCAGCGGCGATACTTGCGCGGGCGAGCGCTTTCTCGAGCTCTGGCAGGCGTTCGTCGATTCGCCATGACCGCTTTACCCGACAAACCGCCGTGCGTTACGAAACAGCCGCATCCAGCCGCTGTATTCGCCGGCCCCGCGCGGACGCCAGGAGTTTTGTACGTAACGGAAGGATCGCTCCGGATGCGGCATCGTGATGGTCACGCGGCCATCGAGGTTGCTCAGCGCCGCAATGCCGAGCGGCGAGCCGCTCGGGTTGAAGGGATAGCGGCTGGCGACGCTGCGGTCGTGATCGACGTAACGGAAGCCGACCAGGCCGCGCTGCACGCAGTCCTCGGCCGCCGCGCGGGATTCGAACTCCGCATGGCCCTCGCCGTGCGCCACGGCGACGGGTAGGAACGAGCCCTCCATGCCGGCGAGCAGCACGGACGGGGAGCGCAGCACCTCGACCAGCGAGAAGCGCGACTCGTACTGCTCGCTGCGGTTGCGCACGAAGCGCGGCCAGTGCGCGGCGCCGGGAATGATGCTCTTCAACGCCGCAAACATCTGACAGCCGTTGCAGACGCCGAGCGCGAATGTTTCCGGCCGCTCGAAGAAACGCTGGAATTCCTCCCGCAGCGCGGGGTTGAAGAGGATCGACTTCGCCCAACCCTCCCCGGCGCCGAGCACGTCTCCATAGGAGAATCCGCCGCAGGCGACAACGCCGGCAAACTCGGCCAGCCGATGCCGGCCAGATACGACGTCCGTCATGTGGACGTCGTAGGGCGCGAAGCCCGCCTGGTCGAACGCCGCCGCGGTCTCCGTGTGGCTGTTGACGCCCTGTTCCCGAAGGATGGCGATCTTGGGTCGCACGCCGCTCGACACATACGGCGCCGCGATGTCTTCGTCCGGATCGAAGCTCAACGCGACATCGAGCCCCGGGTCGCCCGCCGCGGTGTGCGCGGCATACTCCTCGTCCGCGCACTGCGGGTCGTCGCGCAGCCGGCGCATCCGCCAGGAGGTCTCGGACCAGGCGCTGCGCAGATCCGTCCACGACTCATCGAGCACCCGCTCGGCGCCGACGTGAACGCGGACGCGCAACTCCTGCAGCGGCACACCCACTCGCGTGACGAGGTCGGCCAGCCCGTGGCGCGCCAGGATCTCGAGCAGCTTCCCCTCGTCGGCAGCCAGGGTCTGCAGCACCACACCCAACTCTTCCGCGAAGAGCGGCGCCGCCGGGGAGCCGCCGTGGCCCTGGGACGGCAGGCGGATGTCGAGCCCGCAGTGGCCGGCGAACGCCATTTCCAACAGAGTGGCGAGCAGTCCGCCGTCGGAGCGATCGTGATAGGCGAGCACGAGGCCGCCCTGCCTGAGCTGCGCCAGCGCCGCGGCGAGCCGCACGAGCCGCCGGCTGTCATCGAGGTCCGGCGGCTCCGCGCCGAGCTCACCGTACACCTGGGCGAGGGCGGAAGCCCCGAGCCGATTGCGGCCGGCGCCGAGGTCGATCAGCCAGAGCGCCGTCGGACCGCTCCGGACCAGCGCCGGCGTCCAGGTCCGCCGCGCATCATCGACCGGTGCGAACGCCGATACGATCAGCGATACGGGCGCCACCACGCTGCGCTGCGCCCCGCCTTCCTGCCAGCTCGTGCGCATCGACAGCGAATCCTTGCCCACCGGGATGGCGATGCCGAGCGCGGGGCACAGCTCCTTGCCGACGGCCCGCACCGTCTCGTAGAGCGCCGCGTCCTCCCCCTCCTCCCCGCAGGCCGCCATCCAGTTGGCCGACAGGCGGATGCGGCTCAGCGACGGCACGTCCGCCGCCAGGATGTTGGTAATGGCTTCGGCGACGGCCAACCGTCCCGAAGCGGGCGCGTCGAGCACCGCCACCGGCGTGCGCTCGCCCATTGCCATCGCCTCGCCCGCATGGCCGCGATAATCGGCGACCGTCACCGCCACGTCGCTCACCGGAACCTGCCACGGGCCGACCAGCGGGTCGCGACTCACCATGCCGCCCACGGTCCGGTCGCCGATGGTGATGAGGAATGTCTTGTCGGCCACCGCGGGCAGTCGCAGCACGCGGTACACCGCCTCGCGCAGCTCGATGCGCTGCAGGTCGAGCGGCCGCGGCTGCATCGTGGCGCTGCGCACGTCGCGCACCATGCGCGGCGCCTTGCCGAGCAGCACCTCGAGCGGCATGTCCACCGGCTCGCCCCCGAGCAGCGGATCGGCGACCGTCAGCCGGCCCGTACCGTCGATCTGCCCGATGACCGCGTAGGGACAGCGCTCCCGCGCCGCGATGGCGCCGAAGGTGTCGAGGGCCTGGGGCGCCACGACCACGACATAACGCTCCTGCGCCTCGTTGCACCACAGCTCGAGCGGCGACATCCCGGGCTCCGCGCTCGGGATTGCGCGCAGGTCGACGCGCGCGCCTCTCTGGCTGTGCGCCACGGCTTCCGGTACGGCGTTCGACAATCCACCCGCGCCGACATCGTGGACGAGAAGGATCGGGTTGGCCTCACCCAACGACCAGCAGCCGTCGATCGTCTCCTGCGCGCGGCGTTGGATCTCCGCGTTGCCCCGCTGCACCGAGGCGAAATCGAGGTCGGCGCTCGAGGCGCCGCTGCCGACCGAGGAGGCCGCCCCGCCGCCCAGGCCGATGAGCATGGCCGGCCCGCCGAGGACGATGAGCTTCGCGCCCACCGGCACCTCGGACTTCTCGACGTGGGCGCGGCGGATGTTGCCGAGGCCGCCGGCGATCATGATCGGCTTGTGGTACCCGCGCACCCGGCCTTGCCGGTCGCCGGGCGCGGCGAGCTCGAACGTGCGGAAGTAACCGCAGATCGCCGGCCGGCCGAACTCATTGTTGAAGGACGCGGCGCCGATCGGCCCCTCCAGCATGATGTCGAGCGCGGAGGCGATGCGTCCCGGCATCGCGGACGGCCGCTCCCATGGGCGCTCGTAGCCCGGGATGCGCAGGTTCGACACCGAGAATCCGGTGAGGCCGGCCTTCGGCCGCGCGCCGCGGCCGGTGGCGCCCTCGTCCCGGATCTCGCCGCCCGCGCCGGTGGCGGCCCCCGGGAAGGGCGAGATCGCGGTGGGATGGTTGTGCGTCTCGACCTTCATCAGGATGTCTACGAACTCGCGGCTCTCGCGATAGGCTCCGCTGCGCGGGTCGGGGAAGTACCTTGCCCCCTCCATGCCCGCGATGACCGCCGCGTTGTCCCGATAGGCCGAGAGCACGCCCTGCGGATTGCGAGCGTGCGTGTAGCGGATCATCGCGAAGAGCGATTCCTCGCGCTCGCGGCCGTCGATGATCCAGCGCGCGTTGAAGATCTTGTGCCGGCAGTGCTCGGAGTTCGCCTGCGCGAACATCATGAGCTCGGCGTCGGTCGGATCGCGCCCGAGCCGCCGGAAGCTGGCGAGCAGGTAGTCGATCTCGTCCGCCGACAGTGCGAGCCCCATGGCGCGGTTGGCCTCCTCCAGGGCCGCGCGGCCGGCCGCGAGCGCGATCCGCACGGCCGGCCGCGGCGCCGAGTGGCCGAAGAGCCGGGCCGCCGCCGCGGCATCGAGCAGCGCCGTCTCGGTCATGCGATCGAGCAGCGCGGGCGCGATCTGCGTCAGCCGCTCGGGCCCGAGCGGCCCGCGCGAGGTGACGCGGTACTCGATGCCGCGCTCGATCCGCTCCACGGCGGCAAGCCCGCAGACGTGCGCGATGTCCGTCGCCTTGCTGGACCAGGGCGAGAGGGTCCCTTCGCGCGGCACGACGAGCAAGGGCTCGCTCTCACCCGCCGGGGCCCCCGCCGCGACACGCGGTCCATGCGTCAAGAGCTGCTGCAGGATCCGCAGCTCATCGTCGGCGAGCGGCCGCGAGAGCGCCGTGAAATGCACGAAGCGCGCGGTCAGGCCCGTGACCCCCGGCTCCACCGCCGCGAGGCGGGCAAGCAGCTTCTCGATGCGAAAGCCCGAGAGGGCCGGGGCGCCCGGAAAGACGAGCAGCCGCATCACTTCTTGTCGCCCGTGGGGGGCGAGTACATCGTCATGGGGAATTGCGCCACATTGGCGGTGCCCTCGAGCGCCGTGATCTTGCTCACCCCCTGCTTCTTGACCTCGTCGATCCGCAGCACCGAATGCAGCGGCAGGAAGGTGCGCTTGACGCCCGTGAACTCGCTCTTGATGCGCTCTTCCGAGGGGTCCAGGACCACCGAGGAGCGCTCGCCGAAGACCAGTTCCTCGACCTCGATGAACCCGAACAGGTCGCCATGGCCCACTTTGCGGGCGTAAACCTCGTAAACCTTGCCCTGATTCACGAACATAATGCGGAAAATGTGACTGGATGCCATGGCGAAGGTGAGGGTCGCTGCTAGTTTGGAGGCGACATTATATTGCCGGGCGTGCCGGGGAAGCTGCCGCGTCCGCGCAATGGGCCCCCATGGGCCGGGTTTTTGCAGCAGTAAGGCCATTTCACTTCAGGGCATCATGTCGCTTCGCCTGCGCGTCGTCAGCGATCATCGGCGGCAGCTCGCTGAGCACCACACCGTCATATTCGGCGTGAGCGGCGGCTCGATCGGACGCTCCGGCGACAACGACTGGGTGCTTCCGGACCCCTTGCGCTACGTCTCCGCGCACCACGCCCGCGTCGTGTGCCGCGACGGCAATTTCTACCTCGAGGATCTGAGCACCAACGGCGTATTCATCAATGACCAGCCGGAGGCGGTGGCGAAGCTCGGCTCGAGCGGTTACCGGCTGAAGAACGGCGATGTGTTGCGGATCGGTGACTATCAGATCGTCGCCGCCCTGGACGCCGAGGCGGCGCCGGAGATCCCCGAGCTCGACTCCGCCGCGGCCGTGCCGACGAGCATTCACGCGCTGCATCCGATCGGACGCGCGGCCCAGACGGATATCGGCGCGGTGCTCGACCTCGAAGAGCTGCTGGTCGCCGACCCCGCGGGCTCCGGCAGCTTTCAGCCGGTGAACGCCTACGGCCAGGCCATCTCCCCCGCGCGGGTGCCGAGCCCGGCCCCGGCGGCGAGGCCGGTGGCTGCCGCCGACCCCAACGAAGACTCCATTGGCCGGCGCATCGCGCGGCTCGCCAAGGCGGCAGGCCGGGACGCCCGCGGAGCCAGCGCGCCGGCGCTCTACGATGTGCACTCCGGGTTGCAGGCCTTCTGTCGCGGCGCGGGAATCGACCCCGAGAAGCTGCCCGCGGAGGCCCAGACGCGGCTCCTGCACCTGACCGGTCAGCTCCTGCGGGAGGCGCTGGTGGGCCTGAAGGACCTCGAGCGCTCGCGCAGCGAGATTCGCGACCGTTTCCGGATCGAGCTGCCGCCGCCCGAGCCCGACGATCCGCGGCCCTCGCTCGGGCGCTCGACCGTCGATGAGCTGCTGCTCGAGCTGCTGGTGCAGCACGAGAGCCGCAGCATCGATGCGGTGCAGTGGCTGCGGGAAGCCGTGGGCGAGGCGAAGGCTCACGACCAGGCGGCGAGCCAGGCGACGCGCGCCGCCTTCGTCGAGTTTCTCGACCGGCTGGACCCGGCGGAGCTGGAAGCCCGCTTCGAGCGCGCCGCCCGCCGCGGCAAGGCGCGCTCGGCCGACAAGGCCCAATACTGGGAGCTCTTCACCACCTTCTACCGCAACCTAATCGAGATGCCCGCCGACCATCTCCCCCATACCTTCGTAGAAGCCTTCGCCGCCGCCTACCGCGAATCCATCAAAAAGAAGTGACTCCCAGCCCCAGGCACAAGGATGTGCCCCGCCGCCGCAGGTGGCGGCGCTTTGGGCAAAAACCACGCTTTTTGCCCAAAGCAGCGCTGGTCCGGCCACGATGGCCGGATCCAGCGCCATTCAAAAAGGATAGCCGATCCCCGAGAACACCGCCGCTCCCTCGCTCCCGTAGCCGACATCGACATAACCTACGACGAACGGCGGCGCGACGCCGCGGAAGCCGATGCCGGCCACCTTGTGCAGAGCGGCAACCGGCGAGGCATCGAGCCGCGAGAACACCTGGCCCACGTCGACGAACGGCGCCACCTCGAGATCGAGGCGGGTGGAGGCGATGCGGATCGAGCCGATTCTCTGGCGCAGCTCGACGCTCGCGGAGAATACGTTGCGATCGTAGAAGCGTCCGGCGCCATAGCCGCGCAGCGGCTGCGTGCCGCCGATGAGGCTCTGGCTGCCGCCGAGAGTGCTGAGCGCCCAGAAAGGAGCATTGCGGGCCTCCGGCATGTAGCGCAGGGCGGTGTGAACCGCGAGCACGCTGTTGCGCGCGATCGGCCAGAACACGCGGCCGTCGATCCCGGTCTCGCTGTACAGTGAATCGTTGAGGATGCCGGCCTGGCTCGCGACACCTCCGTACACGACCCACTCCATGCCGCGCGTAGGTACGGTGACGTCATTGCGGGTGTCGTAGACGACCGCAACGCGATGCAACAGCTCCTTGGTCGTGTGCAAGCCGCGCACATCCGGGAAGAGCGTGTAGATGGAGGGAATGAGGGGGAGAGTTCCGGGCAACACGTCGTAGGAGCGCATCCGCAGCGTGTACTGCAGCTGCCAGGCGCGGGTCAGGTTCAGTCCGATCTGTGCCTGCAGCACCTCCTGCTCGCCGGTGAAGTTGGTCTGGGCGTCCGCGGCCGAGCCGTTGCCGATGCCGTAAAATCTGAAGGTGCCGTCCCGGTCATAGATCGCGCTGAGGTTCACCGACCAGCGCCGATCGCGCAGCCTCCCGGTCTGGTACTCCGCATCGACGCTCCGCTCCACGCGCTGCTTGATGCCCCCGATGACCGACCATTGCTCGTCCGTGCTGAGATAATCGTAGATGCGGCCGTGCACGCCATAACCGAAATACGGATTGTGGATCACGTCCGGCGCGATGATCTGGCGGACGTCCTGATTCTCGTCCGTCTTCAGCCAGGTCGGAATCAAGCCGACCGTGGTGCCGTTGTCGGGATCGGCCGCGATTTCCGGGATGGGAATGAAGGGCGCCGTGGCGGGATTGAACCAGCGGGAGACGGCGGCGCGCGCACGGGAGGCAGGCGGTTTCGGCACCGTCTGCGGAGCCTTCGCCGGCGGCACCGCCGGCACCTGTCCCGCGGCTCCGCGGCTCAGCGCGAGTGCGCCGAGGGCGATCAGCGCCGTCATCGCGTGCGCGACGGGCGCCGCGGTCCGGCCGCTGCGCGTCGGCCGTTGCGCGCCTCTCACCTCAGCAGCTCGCCGCAAGACTCCAACAGCCTGTCGATGTCGGCCGCGGACACATCGCCCATGGTGGAGATGCGGAACAACCTCTGCGCGAGATTCCCCTGGCCGGCATAGATCACGAACCCCCGTGCCTTGAGGCCATCATGGAGCGTGGCGTAGGCCGTGTTTGCCGGGATGCAATAGGAGCGCAGGACCACGGAGGACTCCTCGGGCGGCAACAGGGCGGCGATACCGAGCCGGTCGAGGCCGGCGCGCACCTGCTCGGCGAGCGCGGCGTAGCGCCGGTGGCGCGCCATCCAGCCACCCTGCTCCGCGTGCTCGCGCAGTGCCTCGACGAGCGCATAGTGGGCCTGCACGGCGGGTGTGAAGGGCGTGTCGCGGCGGTCCTGCGCGGCCGCGCAGCGCGCCAGGTCGAGATAATATGCGCGGCTTGCAGCCCGCTCGAGCGCGCGGCGGCGCACGATGGCGAAAGCGACCCCCGGCACGCCGTGGAGGCACTTGTTTGCGGTGGCCGCCACGGCCGCGAGGCTGTCGTCGCCGAACTCGAGCGGCTCGGCGCCGAAGCTGCTGACCGCGTCCACCAGCAGCTTCGCGCCATGCTGCCGGCACAAGTCTCCGAGCGCGCGCAGGTCGTTGAGCCGGCCGGTGGTCGTCTCGTGATGCACCACGGCGAGGTGCGTGAAGCGCGCACCGCCATCAGCCGGCGCATGCTCGAGCCGTCTGGAGATCGCCGCCAGATCGAGCGCCGCCAGCCAGTCGCCCGCCATTCGCTCGCAGGAGATGCGGTAGCGCGCGCAGATCTGCGCGATCCGCTCTCCATAGACGCCGTTCTCGGCCACCAGCACCCGGCCGTCGGTCGGTACGAGTGTCGATACCATGCTCTCGACCGCTCCGGTGCCGGAGGACGTGATCAGCACGGCGCACCACTCCGCCGGATCGATCGCATATGTCGCGAGCAGCCGCCGGCGCGCCTCGTCCTGCAGGTCGAAGAACTCGCTTTCGCGATGACACAGATCCGGCGCCAGCATGCTGCGGCGCACGCGCTCGCTCAGGGTGACCGGTCCCGGGTTGAGCAGCCGCATCAGCGCGCCGCGAGGTGCTGCAGCAAGCGCTGCTGCACCTCGACCGGACTCATCGACGGCCGCGGCAGCCCGTGTGAGGTTCCGGCGCGGATCAACAGGCGGGCGAAGCTCGGACCCGAGGCCGCCGGCGCCTGCAGCCAGCCGGCGATGCGCGCCGGGTCGTCGGTCTCGAGGGCAGCCGCATAGCCGCATGCGGCGGCGACCTCGGCGAACGAGACCGACGGCGATACGGTCGCCTGGCCACCGGTCGAATCATGCACGCCGTTGTCGAGCAGTAGATGGCGCAGATTCGGCGGCCCGTAGGCGCCGACCGTCGCCAGCGCTCCGAGTCGCATCAGCGCCGCGCCGTCGCCATCGAGCGCGAGCACGGTCAGGTCCGGACGCGCCAGGGCAAGCCCGAGCGCCAGCGGTGCGACGCACCCCATCGATCCGACCATATAGAGTTGATTGGGCCGGTCCGCGATCGCGTACAGCTCCCGTCCGCAGAATCCCGTCGCGGCGAGAACGACGGTCGAGGCGACCGGCGTATGGGCAACCACCGTCTCGAGAGCGGCACGGCGCGACGGCCGCGCATCTGGAGCATGGCGGCGCGGCTCCAGCACCGCGGGAGGCGGCGCGGTGAGCCGGCCCGGGCGTACCTCGGCCGCCAGCGCATAGGGCGCGACGCAGCCCTTCGGCATCACCAGTGCGTACGGCCGCCCGCTGTCGCCGAGGTGAGCCCTCGCGCGGTCCAGGGCGGGGCCCAGCGCCGACCGCTCCGACGGAAAGAGCTCCCAGGGAATCTCCATGGTGGTCAGCATCGCCGGTGTGATCGGTCCCATCAGCGCATGCTGCGGCTCATCCGCAACGCCCGGCTGGCCGCGCCAGGTCACGATCAGCAACTGCGGCAGGCGGAACGTCCAGGTGAGCGAGGTCAGTGGACTCACCGCATTGCCGAGGCCCGAGTTCTGCATCATCGCGACGCCGCACGGCACGCCGCCGCTGCCGAGCGTGGCGCCCGCGATCAGCGCGACGGCATCGCCCTCGTTCGCCATCGAGAGATAGCGCAGCGACGGATCCTGCACGACATAGTTGATGAAAGGCGTGAGGTATGAGCAGGGCACTCCGGCGTACCAGCCGAAGCCGCGCTCGCGGGCCGCCTCGATGAAATCGCGCGCCTCGATCATGGGCTCGGCGGCGCCGTCGGATCGGTCTCCTCGGAGTCGCCGAAGCGCCGCTGGGCATGCGCGAAATCCGCCGCGCGGCGAAAGTCCTCGAGGTCATTGACTCCGCGCCAGTGCCCGTGCACGTACTGCACCTCGATGGCGGCGCCCTGCGCGATGAGCGCATTGAGAAGATGAGGAACATCGAGCGTGTCGAAGTCGGGACGCGCACCGAGCTCGCGCAGCACTTCCTTGAGCCGCGTGAGGCCTGCGCGGCTCACCTTCAACATCCCGATCCAGCGTCCGTGCGCGCCCCCTGCGGAAACGCCGGACTCTCCATCCGGAGCGCCGGCAGCCCCGTTTGCGGCCTGCGCGGCGCTGAATACGTGCTGCAGCAGCACCGGCGTGCCGAACAGCCCGCGATCGTCGCGCCGCGAGCAGTAGGCGAAATCGCGGACGGTGCGATTGTTCTCACCCGTGGGGGAGGAATCCACCACCACGGCGAGCTCCGCATCGCTCTCGACGAGGTCGCGAAGCACGTAGCTGCGAAAGAGCAGATCGCCGTACGCAATCACCGTGTCCGATTCGACTGCGTCGATGGCACAGGCGAGCGAAGCCAGCTCCCCTGTCTGCGCGAATCGCTCGTTGATGACGAGCCGGATGCCGGCCGTGTCGATCGCATCCGCGCGGTAGCCGCCCACGACGGTGATGTCGTTGACGCTCTCCCTCTTGAAGCCATCGATCAGCCAACGCAGAAGCGGCTTGCCGGCGATCGGGAGCATGACCTTCGGACGGTCCACCGTCACCGCCTCGAGTCCTTTGCCGCGGCTCGCGGCCAGCACGACCGCGGCACGGGAGGTGTGCGCGGCGGACAGGTAGAGACGCTCGGCGGCCGAGTACTCAGCGGCATCCTGCAGCCGGAAGATCTCCTCGACCGAGGCGATCCGGTCCTCCACGTTCACCAGCGTCTCGCTCTCGAAGATCTCCCGGGCCGTGCTCTGCATCGCCGCCGCAGCGGAGCGCAGCACGTGGTTCGCCCAGATCACCAGGCTGATGCCGGCTTTGCGGAATACGTCGGTCGGCGTGCTGTAGTAGCGGGTTGGGACAATCACGAGCGGCGCGCGACCCGCCCACTCGCGCGCGAAAGCGAGGATCTCGTCCGGCCGCGACAGCTTGCTGTGGATGAGGATCGCATCCGCCCCGGCGCGCCGATACGCTTCCGCGCGGCGCAGCGCCTCCTCCATGCCCCAGCCGGCGATCAGCGCCTCGACGCGGGCCACGATCGAGAAATCCGGGTCGAGCTGCGTGGCCTTGCCGGCGGCGATCTTGCCGCAGAATTCATCGATGTCGGCGAGCGGCTGGCGCTCGCCGTTGAGGAAGCTGTTCGTCTTCGGAAATACCTTGTCCTCGATGCATACGCCGGCGATGCCGCGCTGCTCGAGCTTGCGTATCAGGCGGCGCACGTTGTTGAAGTTGCCGTAACCGGTATCGCCGTCGAGCAGGATCGGCAGATTGCTCGCGTCGGCCATGAACTCCAGCATGTCGACGACCTGCGTCCAGCTGGCCTCGTTGTTGTCGCGCACGCCGAACTGCGCCGAGATCGACAGCCCCGACGCCCAGATACCGTGAAAACCGGCCTCGCGCACGATGCGCGCCGAGAGGCCGTTGTGCGCTTCCATGAGGAATTCCAGCTGGTCGCTGCGCAGCATGCGCCGCAGCGCGGCGCAGCGGTTGCGGGGCGCCTCGAATCGACCCTGGGGCTCGGCGCTCATGGTTGTGCCTCCAGCCGCGGCAGCACCTCGTCCGCGGCGCGCGTCACGTCCTCCGGGAAGTCGATCTCGATCCAGGGCGCGCCCGTCACATCGCAGACCTCGAAGGAGTGACTGCGCTCGCGCAGCAGGTCGCGCACTGCCTCCTCGTGCGGCAGGTGCGCCCGCGAGCCTGCGACATGGTCCGCCACGATGGCTGCGAGCCGCCGTGCCGCCTGCTCGTCGAAGCGGAAGAAGCCGATCGACTCGCCGATCGTATCGCATGCCAGTCCGGGCTCGAGCTGCTTGCGCAGCTCGATGGGCACCCCGGCCACCACGCACACCTTCACCGGCTCCTCGCCCGCTTCGAATTCGCGATCGATCAACAGCCGGTTGACGGGAGCGCGGCCGGCGGCGAGCGCGGCCATGATCCGCTGGTGATAGAGCACGTCGGCATCCATCAGCAGCACATCCCCACCCCGCTGCAGCTGCTGCGCGGCGCAGTGCACGGTCAGCATGCTGCCGAGCTCGTAGCGGGGGTTCAGTACGATCTCGACCCGCGACCGGCGGCCGAGACGCGCAAGCTCCGCCTCGATGAGCTCGTGGCGGAAGCCCGCGACGAGGACGATTTCCTGCACGCCGGCAGCCTCGAGCCGCTGCAGATGGCGCTCGAGGAGACTATGGCCGCCGAAGGTGAGCAGGCACTTGGGCAGTTGCCGGTCCGTCGTCTGTTGCAGCCGCGATCCGCGTCCGGCGGCCAGGATGATGGCGCGCATGGGTCCCCCCTGGGTAACGATGTTTGCAGCGATATTACAAAAAAGCGCGGCCGGAGTCCGCGCCCGAGCCGGCACTTTGCGCCCGGCGCCATGCCCGCTCGCAGTGATGCAGGTAAATGAGCCCCGGTACGCCGAGCAGGAGCTCGCGCGCGCGCTTCGCGAATGAGAGCGCGAGCGCCGCGTCGGGCGCCAGTCCCGCGAAGGGCGCGAGCAGCAGGTAGCCGCCTTCCTGCACCCCGATGGCGCCCGGTATGGCGAAGGCGGCGCCGCGGATCGCCTGCCCCAGGCTCTCGAGCAGCAGCGCGTCGCGCCAGCCTACCGGAGAGCCCAGCAGCCACAAGGCGAGATAGACCTCGCCCGTACCGACCAGCCAGCCGGCGAAGCTCAGTCCGAAGCTCGCCGCCGCGCTCTTTCCACGCCCGTAGGTAGCCTCCACGGCGAGATCGATCGCGTCGGCCCGGCTCATCAGGCCGGACCACTCGCGCCGGCGCGCCAGCCGTGCGAGCCAGCGCACCGCCCCACCGAACAGCCCGCGCCGCTGCACCAGATAAAACGAGACCAGGACGACGGCCAGCACGATGCTCGCGGTGAGAGTAGCGGTGACCACGGTGCGGTGCTCGTGCCGGGCGCTGGCGCTCTCGAGCCCCGCCGGCAGCGCGAGCAGCGCGATGCCGATCAGGCAGAACACAATTTGCGCCAGCGCCTGTAGCGTGGTCGAGACAGTAACGGCCGCCGCGGCACCCTGGGTCGCCATGCCCCGGCGGGACAGATGGCGCGTCATGACGACCGGCCCGGCCACCTGGCCGAGCGGCATGAGGCTGTTGGCCGACTCGCCCACCCAGCGCGCCAGCAGCGCTTCACGCCATGCAGCGCGGATGGCTTGCGCATCGAAGAGCACCCGGATTGCCGCCGCATCCAGCCAGAGCGGCAGCAGATGAAACAGCGCGAGGAGCAGCAGGCCCCACCCGGCAACCGCCAATGTCGCGAACACGGAAGTGAGTCCGTGCGAGACGACGAGCCCGATGAGGAGCAACAGTCCCGCGGAGAAAAGCCAGACCGCCGGCTTTCTCACTGCGATTCCGTGCCGGACACCGGGCCGGGCGGGCGCACGCGCCCGAGCCGCGCGCGGCGCGCGAAAACCTGCCGGAAACCGAAATATCCGAGTGCATCCTTCAGCTTCGAGATCAAGCGCCAGCCGCGGCGCATATGCTGGTCGGTCACGTACTCGAACGTCAGCGAGACGCGGGTCTCGCCCTCCCGAAGCGGGGTGATCCGATGGCGCAACGCATCGCCGTCGAAGAACACGAGGCCGCCCGGCGGGATCTGGATCGAGCCCGGCACGACGGCGACACCCTGCGCGCGCGTGTGCAACTCGTAGTCGAGGCGGCAGGAGGACCGGTCGATGACGCCGATGAGCACCGTATAGCGGCGGCCGGCATAGTATGAGGTGTCGTAATGCCAGCCGATGTGGTCGCCCGGACGCGTATAGAAATACAGCGCGTAGGCATGCGGATCATCCGGCGGCGAGGGCAGCAGGCGCTCGCCCGCAATCCCCTCGAGCATGTCGATCAGCGCACGCGAGCGATACAGCTCCGCAATGAAGGGTGCACGCTCGTCGATGACGTGCCGGCCGACGCTGCCGCCCTGTTTGTGGCCGGGCAGGTAGTTGCGGTTGACCGCCGATTGCACCGCGCCAACGGCCGCTGCGAGGCGCGCGACGGCCTCCTGCGGCAGGAACTCCGGCAGGAAGAGGAACGAGCCCTGCCCGACGAAGGCGCGTCGCAGCGACTCGAGCGCAATGCCGCGCGGCAGCCCGGTCAGACCAGTCCCGTCCCCGACGTCGGCCTCGCCACCGTCGGCTTCAATCGGCGCAGCACCCGGCGATAGTCGATAACGACCCACACGGCAAACAGCGGAGCGCCGATCGATGCCGCCATCAGGAAAGGCGCGACCCCGTTGCACAGAGTGACCAGCGGCAGCAGGTAGAGAATGTCCTCCGTCTCGAAGCCGACGAGAGCGGCCTGGCGGGTTGCGGGCTTGCCGGCGATCTCCTCGATGCGCATGCGCAGGTAGAAGATCAGCGCGATGGCGGCTCCCGCGACTGCGCCCAGCACGGGCGGCGGTACTCCCAGCGGATTATCGGCGCTCGTCGCGATACCGACTCCCATCGCCACGAACAGGAGGATGGTGACGGCGGCGTCGCTCGCGAGATCATAGAAGTGGCCGACACGGCTCGTCTTCCCGCTGAGCCGGGCGAACTCACCGTCCGTATGGTCCAGGAAATTGGACAGGATCACCAGCAGGGCGGCGACGTTGCACCAGCCGTAGGTTCCGCACGTGAAGGCGGCCGCGCCCCCGAGGCCGACGCCCAAGCGGACCGTGGTCAGATGATTGGGTGTGACACGGCTGCCCACGAGCGGCGTCACCAGCCAGCGCGCGAGGCGCGCGTCCCAGGGCCGCTGCCCGCATGACACCGGTGCCAGAATGTTGTCAGACATTATTATGTCCGCCGACGGGCCCCCTGCCTGTACTGCAGAGCATTGTACCCACAATCGCAGCGTCGTCGAGCCGCTCCCCCACCCCGATCAGGGCGGTCGGAGCCCGGCGTGCGGTACCGGGGGCGAGGCCAGCCCGACATTGACATACCAGTGCTGTGTCCCGGCCGCGCGGCGCCGTGCGATGACCTCCTCGTGCAGCTCGAACATTCCGGGCAGCAGGCGCTGCGCCGGCCGGGGCACGGCGCCAAATTCCATGAATGCGCGCTCGCTCCGATAGGGTCGCCATATCGGTGCCGCCGGCGCGGCCGGCACGCCGTCGCGGGCGAAGCTCGTGAAGTAGCTCATCATCGCTGCGCTCAGGGCGCGCTCGCCCGGGTCATCCGGCGGCCGGGGCCAGAGCTCCGGCCAGCCGTCCGGGGCGCCGATGCGGCCGAACTCGTAGGGCAGCTCGCTCGCGTGAAACGCCTCGAGACGGCGAGCCGCTTGCGCCGGATAGCGGTGCGCGAAGTAGTAGAGATAGGCCGGGAAACCGAGCCGGGTCTGCGCTCTCGCGAGACGTTCCGCGCTCCATCCGTAGAATGCGTCGCGCGCCGCGGCCAGCGCGCTCTCCTCGATATCCGTCGCGGGATAGCGGGCCAGATATCTCGGCGCCAGGTCGCCATAAATGCCGCGCACGCGGCTCTCGTACTCGGCGGCGTCCGCGGGCAGCGGCGGCAGGAACACCGGCCGCAGCGAGCGGACCTCGCCCTCGTTGAAGCCAACGATCATCGGCACGGCCGCCTGCTCGCCGCGATCGAGGCACTCCACGATCTGTCGCGGCAGGACCCACCCGTCGATGGTCGCCTGCGGATCGAAACCGGCCGCCGCCGCTGCCGCCACCAGGGGCTCGGCCGGGATCGCCCGCAGCGCGGCCGGGTCCGCGGCGCCGAGATGGCGCGCCAACCGCTCGCCCACGGACTGCGCCGAGGGCTGTCCGAGGGATTCGCCCTTCAGCTGCGGATTCGAGACCAGATAGCCGCTCTGCAGGATCACCTTGTGAAACAGCCCCCCGCCGAGCGGACTCGACATCAGCTCGATCGCGCTCAACGCGCCCGCCGACTCGCCGAACAACGTGACATTGCGCGGGTTGCCGCCGAACGCCGCGATGTTGTCGCGCACCCAGCGCAGCGCCTCGATCTGATCGAGCAGCCCATAGTTCCCCGACGAGGCGTGGGGCGACTCCGCGCTCAGCTGCGGATGGGCGAGATAGCCGAGTACGCCCAGCCGATAATTCACCGTGACGATGACGACGCCCGTGCGCGCCAGCTGCTCGCCGTCGTACAGTCCGCTCGCCGGATCTCCCCGGCGCAGCGCGCCGCCATGCAGCCAAACCATGACGGGCGCGTCGGCAGCGCCCGGCGGGCACCATACGTTGAGGAAGAGGCAGTCCTCGCTCATGCGGCGCGGCTGCTGCGCGTAGAGGCTGCCCGCAGGCGATGGAGTCTGGAGGCAGGCCGGGCCGAACTCGAGCGCGGGACGCACCCCGCTCCACGGCACGGTTGCAACCGGCGGTTGCCAACGCAGCGCGCCGACCGGCGGTTGCGCGTAGCGAATGCCTCTGAAGACCGTGACGGCACCGGCCAGCTCCAGCCCCGCCAACGTACCGTGCGCCGTACGGAGGATCACGCCGGCATTCCCGGGAGGCGCAGCCGGCCGCTCGCGGTGCGACCGCACGGCCGGCGGCGGATCAGCGGCCGCCTCTTCTGCGCATCGCGCCCGCCCTGGCCGGTTTTCCGGAATGACCGCACAGCGCAATGAAGCCGGCCGCCATGAAACCCGCCAGACGATCCTTGACCGCCTCGAAGTCGTCCGATTTGCAGATGCCGCTCGAGAGGCGATCGATGCGCCCCGTACGGCCGAGCACGTGCATGAAGGCGCCGGTCACGAAGTCGTAGCCCCAGAAGATGTCTGCATCCGAGCAGCCCGGCAACGCCTTCTTCAGGATGCCGATCAGCTTCAGCACCACCGGGTCGAAGTGCAGGTCCATCATCGCGGCCCCCTCCTGGGAATTGCTCACCTGCGAGGCGAACGCGGCGAAGTTCCGCCACCCTTCCCCGCCGTTGATGTAGAGCTCCAGGTCCGTGTCGAGAAACGCGCGCAGCGCGCCCTCGACGGTCGGTGAGCCGCCGCATTCCCGCTCGTAGTGATCCAGGGCATCGAGTCTGCGGCTGCTGGTCGTGCCGGCGCGCCGGGTGAACACCGCCTCGAACAGCCGGCGCTTGTCGGCGAAGTAGTAGTGCATCAGCGAGGTGTGCACGCCGACTTTCAGCGCCACATCCCGCAGCGTCACGCCGCTCAATCCGTGCTTGGAGAAGAGATACTCGGCGGCGTCCAGCATCTGCTCGAGGGTCTCGGCACGCTGTTCCGCCTTGGTGCGCGGTCTGCGCCTGTTGTTCGTGAGACGCCTGGCCATCGTCGCAACCTTCCCCGAAAAGCGGCTCTGGGAGCGGGAAGATTAGCATGCTCGGGCGCTAGCCTCCGGCGTACTCCGCGCGCAGACGCTGTTTGTCGATTTTCCCCGTCGCCGCGAGCGGCATCTTCTCGACGAGCACGATCTGCTCCGGCAGCCACCAGTCCGGCACCCTGCCGCGCAATGCCGCCAGGAGCGCCTCCCGCTCGATCGCATGCGCCTTGCGCGGCTCGACGATCAGCACCGGCCGCTCACCCCACTTGGGATGCGGTCGCCCCACCACCGCCGCCAGCCCGACCTCGGGCAGACTGGCGACGAGGTCCTCGATCTCCCGTGGGTTGATCCATTCGCCGCCCGATTTGATCAGGTCCTTCGACCGGCCGGTGATGGTCAGGTAGCCGGCCTCGTCGATCAGCGCGAGATCGCCGGTATCGAAGTAGCCTTCGGCATCGAGCGCCGACTCCGCTTGATTGAAATAGCGCTCCGCGACGCTCGCCCCCCTGACCATCAGCCGCCCCACGTGCATACGCTGCTCGGGCAGCGCCGCCCCCTCGGCATCCACCAGCTTGAAGTCGAGCCCCATCGGCGATCGTCCCGAGGTACGCGAGCCGGCGCGGGGCGGCACGTTCGGCGGCTCGATCGTCCCGAGGGGCGAGAGCTCCGTCATGCCCCAACTGGGCTGCACGCGCACGTCGAGACGCTCCTCGATGCGCCGCAGCAGCGCTTCCGGACAGTGTGAGCCGCCGATGATGATGCGACGCAGACTCGGCAACTCGCCGCCTTCCTTCTCGAGATGCTCGACGAGCCCGAGCCACACGGTCTGCACGGCGGCCGCGACGGTCACCCGCTCGCTGACGATCAGCTCGTGCAGATGGACGGGATCGGTGCTCCGGCCCGGCAGCACCATCTTCGTGCCCGCGGCCGGCGCGGCGAATGGGAACCCCCACCCGTTGGCGTGAAACATCGGCACGGCCACCAGCACGCTGTCCTCGGCGCTGAGCGCGATCGCATCGGCCTGCAGTGCCCGCAGGGTATGCAGATAATTCGAGCGATGCGTGTAGAGCACCCCGCGCGGCTTGCCGATGGTACCGGAGGTATAGCAGAGCCCCGCGGCCGCCTCCTCCTCGAAATCGCCCCAGCGCGCCGCACGCCCGAAGAGCCGCAGCAGATCCTCCAGACTCCAGTGGCGCACGCCCTGGAAATCCTCCTCGGGCGCCTGGCCGTCGAGCAGGATCACCGTCTGCAGAGTCGGGCAGCTCGCCAACAGCTGCCGCGCCAGGAACTGCAGGCCGGCGCCCACCGCGATCCAGCGGTCCTCGGCTTCATTGACCATCTCCGCGAGATGAGCGACGCTCAGGCGCGGATTCAGCGTGTGACACACCAGTCCGGCGCCCATCGCCGCGTAATACAGGGTCAGGTGGTCCTGCGTGTTCCAGGCGAGCGTCGCGACCCGATCGCCCTGCTCGAGTCCCTGATCCAGCATCGCACCGGATACCCACTCGCATCGCCCGCGCAACTGCCGATAAGTGATGCGCTGCGCTTCACCGCCGGTGCCAGTCGACACCACACACGACGTTCCATGCCATTTGGCGGCGTGATCCAGGAATTTGTCCACCGTCAACGCGTACCGCTGCATCGTCCCGTCCGCACCCTCTCTATGCCTATGAGCGAATCGTGACCCGTCGCCATCTCCTGCCGTGCCGCCGTCCGGTCAGAAGCTCTTCCCGACCCGCAGGCCGAACTGCCGCGGATAACCGGCCCACCGTAAATCGGAATCCATCGCGGCAACGTATGCCTCGTTCGTCAGGTTCGTGCCGTAGGCAGTGAACGTCCAGTCGCCCACTCCATACGCCACCTGCGCCGACAGCTGCTTGCGCGCGCCGAGATAATCACCCAGCGAAGCATTGTCGAACAACGTCGCCCACTGAGATCCAACGTACGAGTAGTTCGCACGCATTGTCAGCGTTCTGCCTCCAGCTAGATAAAACACGTACTGCGGACCAAAGTTATAGGTGACGGTCGGCGCATAGGTCTGCGGATGCCCCGCGAGGTCCACGCAGCTCGCGGTCGCCGGCCCAATCAGGGGATTGCACGTCGATACAACCGCAAGACGATTGTCAGTGGCAAAGAACGTCCCGAGATTCGTGTGCTCCCAGGCTGCGTTGGCGTCGAAGGAGAAGTGGCCGAACACGGCCTGCGCCGAGAATTCGACACCGTAGAGCGTGGTGGGGGACGGGCTGTTCACCTCCAGCGACTCGACCGGGATCATCGGATCGCCGATCGTCACCTGGAAGTTGTGGTACTGGTCGTAGTAGCCATCGAGCTGCGTGCGCAAGTGGTCGTCCAGGGCCGATGACTTCCAGCCCAGCTCATAGTCCGTCACGTATTCGGCGCGGAACGGCTGCTGATAGGTGGTGCCGATGGGGAGATTGAGTCCTCCCTGCTTGTAGCCGGTGGCGACGAAGGCGTAGAGATAATTCTGCGCATTGACGGCCCAGCTCAGATCCGCCTTGCCGGTCAGGCGATCGTCGTGCTCGGTCTGGCGGGCATACTCGTCGTAGTAATACTCCGGAATCACGGTGTAAATCCGGTTCGTCGTATCGTTCCAGGAATAGCGCGCGCCGAGCTGGAGCTTCCAGCCGTGACTGAAGTGCATGCCCAGCTGCCCGAACGCCGCCGCCGTGTCGTTGGGCACCTTGCCCTCGATGTATTCGTCATACACTCCCGGCGGGTACCCGACATAGAACCCCGTGTTGAGCGGGTAGGAGTAATCCAGCCCCTGGTAGTAAACGCCGGTGACCCACGTGAGGAAGCCCTGCTCCGGCGAGATCAGGTCGAATTCCTGCGAGTACATCTCCCCGGGGACCTCATCCTTGAAGGTGTAGTTCAGCACATCGGTCCCATCGAGGTCGGCCTTGTACACGGAACGCCCATACTGAATCCCGGTGATGGAGCGCAGCGTGATCCCGCTATCCAGCTTGTAGTTGACATTGAGAGTCGTCCGGGCGATCTCGTCGATCGCCGCATCCGGACCGTTCGCGGTGACGTCGTAGAGCGGTGTCGTCGCCGTGGCCGGAGAGGCCATGTAGCCGCCATTGTCCACATAGGCGTAATCGGTTTGCCAGAGCGCGCTGAGATTCTCGGTCGGCTGCCACAGCAGGCTGAAGCGGACGGCGGATTCCTTCAACGTACCGTTGCCGCCGATATAGGGGCCGGTGACGTTGAAGAATGAGTCGCGGTACTCGTCATAGAAGGCCACCCGGGTGGCGACGGTACTGCTTACCGGCATGTTGACGGCGCCCTGCAGCATGGTGTCGTTGTAGTTGCCGTACTGCCCCAGCACGTAGCCGCTCTCGCCGTTGAAATCCGGGACCGCCTCGGTAATGTAGACGGCGCCGCCGGTCGAGTTCTCGCCCGCGAACGTCCCCTGCGGACCGCGCAACACCTCGACGTTGGAGATGTCGTAGAACGGCTCGTCCTCGAGGTACCCGGGGAACGACGCTACACCGTTCCGATACATGATGACGCCGGCCTGGGTCTGAGTGTTGTGCTCGCCCTTGCCGATGCCGCGGATGTTGACCTCATCGCCCTGGCCGAAGCTGTCGATCGCGAGCGAGGGCGAGACAGTCTCCAGCTGATCGAGCGTGAGCACCCCGTTGTGCAGCAGGTCCGTCCCGCTGAGGACCGTGGCCGCAATCGGTGTCTCCTGCAGATTGGTGGTGCGCTTCTCCGCGGTGACCACCACTTCCTGGAGCACGGGCTCGGATTGAGACCCGCCGGAGGAGGTGTCGGTCGCAGCAGAGCCGCCGGCCGCCGATTGATCTTGCTGCGGGCTGCCCGCCGCCGACGTCGCCGGCAGGGACTCGCTGTTGGCCGCCGCCGCTCCGCCCAACACGAGCGCGACGCAAACGAACGCTGTGCTCTTCATCGGTCCCCCACGCTTATTTGAAACCGCACCCGATGACGCGGCGCCCAGAGCCTCTCAGCTAATCGGCCGGTTGTCAAGTTCATTCACACGAGAAATAATATTATCATCGGACCGGATGCGCTCTGGAGGCTTTCCATGTCCACGTCCCTCGCGGAATTCAAGCTGACCGCCGCTGACCTGGTCCCTTACGGCCGGGAGCTGCAGCGTCCCGAATGCGTCTGGGTGGACCGCGAGGGGGTTTGGGCCTCGGACGCGCGCGGCGGCGTATGCCGCGTTCACGCCGATCGCGCGCCGGATGTGCTCGGCACCGGCATCGCGGACCCGAACGGGTTCAGCCGGCGGCCCGACGGGACCTTTGTCGTCGCCGGTCTCAGCGACGGACGGCTGTATGAGATCGCGCCGGACGGACGCACGAGCGTGCTGCTCCAGAGCATCGACGGGGTGCCGTTGGGAGCGGTCAACTACGCGTGCTCCGATGGCCCGCGGCGGATATGGCTGTCGGTGATGACGCGCCACCTGCCTTGGGTTCCGGCCCTGAAATCGCCCGGGCGCGACGGCTACATCCTCAGGATCGATGGCGCCGATGCGCGGCCGGAAATCGTCGCCGACGGGCTGGACCTGACCAACGAGGTCAAAGTCTCGCCCGATGGCCGGCATCTCTACGCGGTGGAAACCCTGGGCGGCCGCATCGTGCGCTTTCCAATCCGGCCCGACGGCTCACTCGGGGCGAAGCAGTGCGTGGGGCCCGACAGTCTCGGCCGGGGCGCTCTGCCCGATGGCATTACGTTCGATGCCGCGGGCAACATATGGGTCACGGTGATCACCCAGAACGCCATACAGGTCATCGACCGGGACGGCGCGGCGCATGTGGTCTACGCCGACCCGAACGCTGCGGCGGTCGAAGCGATCGCACGCGCGGTCGAGGAGCGCACCGGCACCCTCGACCATCTGCTGGCCTGCATGGCCGTCGACGGGCCGCTGCGTCTGCCGACCAGCATCGCCTTCGGCGGCCCGGAAAAGCGGACGGCGTTCGTCGGCTCCGTCGGCCTGACACATCTGGCCAGCTTTCGGATTCCGGCCGAGCTCGCCGCCCCGCGTTAGGGTTCTTGTAAACTTCATTCGTACGTGAGTTAATGATTGCGGGCGGCAGGCCGCTCGCTGGGGGACGAGGAGCACACATGCAGCGCTTACTGGCCGATCGCGTCGCCATTGTCACCGGTGCGGGCCGCGGGCTGGGCCGGGCGCACGCCCTGGCAATGGCGCGCGCGGGCGCGCGCGTGCTGGTGAACGACCTCGATGCGGCGGCTGCCGAGGAGGTCTGCGGCGAGATCTCGCGGCTCGGGGGCGACGCCCTCGCCGACTGCGCGAACGTGCAGGACTCGCCGGCGGTCGAGCGCATGGTCGCCGCGGCGCTGCGCCGCTGGGGCCAGGTGGACATCCTGGTCAACAACGCCGGCATCCTCCGCGACCGCACCTTCGCCAAGCTCGATGTGGCTGATTTCCGCCTGGTGATGGAGGTTCACCTCATGGGCTCGGTCGAGTGCACGCGCGCCGTGTGGCCGCACATGAAGGAACGCGGCTACGGCCGCGTGGTGCTGACCACCTCCTCCTCCGGCCTTTACGGCAACTTCGGCCAGACAGCCTACTCGGCCGCGAAGATGGCCCTCGTCGGCCTGATGCAGACGCTGGCTCTCGAAGGCGAGCGTTACGGCATCCGTGTCAACTGTGTCGCGCCGAGCGCCGCGACGCAGATGACGGGCGAGCTCTGGTCGCCCGAGGAGCTCGCGGCGCTCGATCCGCGCCGCGTCAGCCCCGCGGTGGTGGCGCTCGCGAGCGAGCGCGCCCCGAGCAAGTGCATTCTGTTGGCCGGCGCCGGCAGCTTCAAGCTGGCGCACATCACGATGACCCGGGGCATCTACCTGCCCGACGAGCCGCAAGCCGCCGAGCAGATCCTGCAGCAGTGGGATCGCATCGCGGACCGCACGGGCGAGCTCGTGCCGGCGACGGGATTCGAGCAATACCGGTTCGAGGTCGCGCAGGCGCGGGATCATGCGCCGCAGGCTGGTTCATGACTCCGGTATTCGTCGTATCCGCGGTACGCACCGCCATCGGCTCCTTCGGCGGCTCGCTGCGCAGATACGAGCCAGGCGACCTCGCCGCGCGCGTCACGCGCGAGGCAGTACGCCGCGCGGACGTCGATGCCGCGCGGGTCGGCCACGTGGTCTTTGGACAGGTGATTCCTACCGGGCCGCGCGACGCGTACCTCGCCCGGATCGCTGCGCTGGGTGCGGACCTGCCGCCCGCGGTCCCGGCATTGACCGTGAACCGGTTATGCGGCTCGGGTCTTCAGGCCATCGTGTCCGCGGCGCAGGCGATTGCGCTCGGTGATTGCGAGCTGGCGGTGGCGGGCGGCGCGGAAGTGATGAGCCGCGCCCCCTTTCTCGCCCCGGCGATGCGCTGGGGCAACAAGCTCGGCGATGCGGTGCTCGTCGATGCTCTCAACGGCGCGCTCACCGATCCCTTCGAGAGTGTGCTCATGGGTGTCACCGGCGAGAACGTCGCCGCCCGTTACGGCATCTCGCGCGAGCGGCAGGACGAGCTCGCGCTCGAGAGCCAACGCCGCGCGGCGGCGGCCCTCGCCGGCGGGCGGTTCGCGGGGCAGATCCTTGCCGTGCCGGTCGAGAGCCGCGGCGAGACCAGCGAATTCACCGTGGACGAGCACGTCCGGCGCGACAGTACGGCACAGAATCTCGCCCGGCTGCGGCCGATCTTTCGCAGTGAAGGCGGCACGGTCACCGCGGGCAATGCCTCGGGCATCAACGACGGAGCCGCGGCCGTGCTGCTGGCCGGCGCTCAGGCGATAGACCGCTACCGTTTGCAGCCGATGGCGCGCCTCCTCGCCTACGGGCACGCCGGAGTGGAGCCCGCCTACATGGGAATCGGCCCGGTACCCGCGACGCGCGAGGCGCTCGCGCGCGCCGGTCTCGGCGTCTCGGACCTCGACGTGGTGGAATCTAACGAGGCATTCGCCGCCCAGGCGTGCGCGGTATCGTCCGAGCTCGGCTTCGACCCGGCCAGAACGAACCCCAACGGCGGCGCCATCGCGCTGGGACACCCCATCGGCGCCACCGGGGCGGTCATCGTGACGAAGCTCGTCCATGAGCTCAATCGCGCCCGGGGCCGGTACGGCCTCGCCACGATGTGCATCGGCGGCGGGCAGGGCATCGCGGCGATCTTCGAGCGGATGTAACACATGGGAACGAACGCGATCCCTGCCGCGCAGAGCGTCCCGAAGGCCGCGGCTGCGGCGCGCGCCCGCATCGTCCTCTACACGCTCTGCGCCGTGTATGTGCTCAACTTCCTCGACCGCTCGCTGCTCGGCATTCTCGCCAAGCCGATCGAGGACTCGCTCCACATCTCGGATGGACAGCTCGGGCTGATCGCCGGCCTCTATTTCGCATTCTTCTACTGCTTCATCGCCATCCCGATCGGCTGGCTCGCCGACAAGACCAACCGCGTCAACGTCCTCTCCCTCGCCTGCGCCGTCTGGAGCGCGGCGACCGCCTTCTGCGGCGTCGCGACCCGATACCCGCAGCTGGTCGTGGCGCGCATGCTAGTGGGCGTCGGCGAGGCGGGGGGCGTGCCGCCCTCCTATGCGCTCATCACCGACTACTTTCCACCCGGCAGGCGTGGAGCGGCGCTCGGCATCTACAACCTGGGGCCGCCGATCGGCGCGGCGCTCGGCATCGCATTCGGCGCCGCCATCGCCGCCGCCTTCAACTGGCGCGACGCGTTCCTCGCGATCGGCGCCATCGGCGTCGTCGCCGCCGTCGCCATCAGGCTGATCGTCCGCGAGCCTCCACGCGGCGGTCTCGACCGGAGTCCCGCGTCGCAGGCATCGGTCCCGTCGCAGTTCTGGGAGACGATGCGGCAGTTCTTCTCCCGTCCGGCGCTCGTTCTGGCCGCGCTCGGCAGCGGCGCGACGCAGCTCGTCACCTACGGCCTCGGCAACTTCACCACCCTCTTCCTGATGCGGGAGAAGGGCATGACGCTCGATGAGGTTGCGGTCTACTACGCGTTGGTCGTCGGTGTCGCGATGAGCGCCGGCATGGTGGTGTCGGGGCGCATGCTCGACCGCCTCACTCGCCGCTCGAAGGCGGCTTATGCCACGCTGCCGGCCGCATCGCTCGCGCTCGCGATCCCGTTCTACCTGGGATTCGTCTGGACACCCTCCTGGCATCTCGCGCTGCTCCTCCTCGCCGCCCCGATGTTTCTCAACTACTTCTATCTGGCGGCCTCGATCACCCTGGTGCAGGAGGAAGTGCGGCCGGACCAACGGGTCATGGCCGGGGCGCTGCTGCTGCTGATCATGAATTTCATCGGTCTCGGTCTCGGGCCGACCTACGTCGGCGCGGCCAGCGATTTCTTCCACGCCGGCCATCCGGCGCACTCGTTGCAGCTCGCGCTGTATACGATGACCCCGTTCTACGTCATCGCGATCGCGCTCTTTCTGTGGCTGGCTCGTATCCTGCGCCGGGAGAGCCGCTCGAGCGGAGGCATTGCACCATGATGTTGTCTCGACGTATCAGCGTACTGATCGACGTACTGGCCGGCGCGGCTGCGTGCCTGCTCGTGATGTCCCCCTCGCACGCGGGCAACGCAGCCGCGCCGGCGAATGCGCCGGCGCAGATGGCCGCCACCGTCGATCCTCCCGCCGGTGAGTTGCGCGGAGCCACCGAAGGCAACCTGCGCGTCTTCAAGGGCATTCCCTACGCGCTGCCGCCGGTCGGCCAGCGCCGGTGGGAACCGCCGGCTCCCATGCCACGCTGGCAGGGCGTCCGTCAGGCGACGACGTTCGGCCCGGCATGCTTCCAACCCAAAGGCGCCGCCCTTGCGAGCGTCTATTGGGAACCGCCGATGCCGATGAGCGAGGACTGCCTGACGCTCAACATCTGGGCGCCCGCCGAGGCGCACGGTGCGCCGGTCTTCTTCTGGATCTACGGCGGCGCGCTCTGGGGCGGGGCGAGCCGCGACCCGCTCTATGACGGCAGGCAGCTCGCGGAGCGTGGCGTCGTCGTGGTCAGCATCAACTACCGGCTGGGCCCGCTCGGCTGGCTGGCGCTGCCACAGTTGAGCGCGGAATCGCCGCAGGGCATCTCGGGCAATTACGGCCTGCTCGATCAGATACGGGCGCTCAAATGGGTGCGACGCAACATCAGCGCCTTTGGCGGCGATCCGGCGAACGTCACCATCGCTGGCGAATCCGCCGGCGCTCTCAGCGTCATGTATCTGATGGTCTCGCCGGAAGCGCGCGGTCTTTTCGCCAAAGGCATCGTCGAGAGCGGTTACATGATCTCCATGCCGTCGCTCGAGGCGAGCCGCGACGGGATGCCGGCTGCGGAGCAAAGCGGCTTGCAGCTCGCCGCCGCGCTGCATGCGCCCACCCTCGCCGCGCTGCGTGCAATGGATCCCGACAAGCTGACCAACGCCGCCGCCCTTGCGCAGTTCGGGCCGTGGGGCACCATCGACGGCCACGTCTTCACGGAGCAGATGGTCACCGCGTTCGATAAAGGCGACGAGGCGCACGTCCCGCTGCTCGCCGGCTTCAACAGCGGCGAGATCCGCTCGCTGCGGATTCTGGCGCCGGCCGCTCCCGCCAGCGCCGCCGAGTACGATGCGGCCGTCCGCGCCCGCTACGGCGATCTCGCCGGGGCCTTCCTGCGGCTCTACCCCGACACCCACATGCAGGAGAGCATCCTCGCAACGACGCGTGATGCGCTTTATGGCTGGACCGCGGAGCGTCTGGTCCGCCGGCAGACCGCGCTCGGACTGCCCTCCTACCTTTACCTCTTCGACCACGGCTACGCGGCGGAAGACGCCGCCAACCTGCATGGATTCCATGCCAGCGAGCTGCCTTTCGTTTTCGGCACTCTCGACGGCACACCGCCGCTGTGGCCGCCGATCCCGGCCTCGCCGCGAGAGGTCGCGCTGTCGCAAGCAATGCTCGACTACTGGACCAGCTTCGCGCGCACCGGCCGGCCGCAAGCCGTGCACCAGCCCGACTGGCCCGCCTTCGGGTCGGCCGGCGGCTACATGCACTTCACTGACGCGCCGCATCCGGCAAGCGGCCTGATGCCCGGGATGTACCGGCTCAACGAGGCAGTCGTCTGCCGCCGCCTGGCGGCGGGCAATCAGGCCTGGAACTGGAACGTCGGCCTCTGGTCGCCGAAGCTGCCGCCGATGGTCCCGCAGTGCAAAGGCTCCTGAGCCCGCGGTGAGTCGCGCCCGGTCCGGGCTTTGACGGCCCGGATGATACCGCTATCATCGAGGCGCATGACCGCAGCGGTTTCCAGACGGAGCTTCCTGCGCCTCGCCGCCGGCTCCCTCGGCGCGCTCGGGGCAGCTCCGCCGCCGGTGACTCATGCCGGCGAGATCCCCGCCGTGGCCATAGTGATCGACCCCGCGGACCGGGAAGCATCGGCACCGGCCGTGGCTTGGGCCGTCGAGCAGCTCCAAGCGGCACTCTCACACCACGCGGTTGCGCTTCACCGGTACCGGACGCTCGCGGAGGTACCCGCGGCGGCACTTTGCATCGTCGCGGCGACCA